>CAYHQC010000029.1:0-9307 GCA_964358845.1 uncultured Gammaproteobacteria bacterium
GCATGATAACGACGGAGAATCCAAAAAAATTTGTAACAAGGATGGAAAGCCAACCAGAGAAGAGGGCAGTGTTTAGAACCCAAAACTCAGAACTCAATGACCAATTAATAATTTTTGCATCTTGTTGGGATTTGAGATTTGAGATTTGAGTTCTCGTAAACCATGCTATAAATGTTCCTATAAAAAGTAGATAGCTCCCTAGTCCAAATATTCCTGTGGTTGCAAGATAATTTAAATATTCATTGTGTGCTTTGTTGTAGAGAAAATCCCACTCACTGGTAAGATTATGCCCGACGGGTCGAAATTGATAAAACGCAAAAGCAAACGTTTCTGTGCCCGTACCAAAGAGTATCGTTTTTGGAGAGCTTTTCCATGCGTTTATGGCTCCTTGCCAGACATATTTTCTGATAGTTCCTGACTCGGTTCCTCCTACTTCAAGAGCGGGGCCAGTAGGTTTTACGTTTGCCGCGACTTCCTCCTTGGTTTGCGTGATGATTTTTTGAAGTCCCGAAAAGGTGACATAGCGATCAATCGCGGGTGTTCCCGTGCCGTTTATGAATATGATGAGAGCAAAGAGGATGTGAAGAGTGAATAGTGAATAGTGAATAGATTTGTTTTTTATGAAATTTAAAATTATAAGTCCCCAAAATATCACATCAGCTATCACAAATCCCAAAAGCCCTGATCGACTGCGGGTAAAAAGGAGGGTGGTAAATAGCAAGAGTGTTATGAGAACCCAGAATATAGAACTCAATGACCAATTAAAATTTTTAACACCATGTTGGGAATTGAGATTTGAGTTCTGAGTTTTGAGTGCGATTGCCATACTCACCGGCACGAGCGCTACCAAGTACGCGGCCAGCCAATTGGGCTGACCCAATGTAGAAAATACGCGATTTTGTACATCCTGTACCCATAAATTTTTGTCAATTCCCATGCGTTCAAGCACGCCGTAGAGAGCGACAAGGGATGCACTCCCGAGCATTGCTTTGAGCAAATTAGACTCATAAGTCTTATCAGACCTATTGGACAAATAGGCATAAAACAATAAAACATACGAAATCACGCTCCACATTCCGCCGTTAAATCTCGAGTAATACCCAAACCAAGAGACGTGCGGATCGATGGAAAATATCGAACTCACCAATTGCGAAATAACGAATAACGCTATCGGTATATCCAGAGGCGTACGCGCAATCCGGATTTCTTTTTGCAGTATCATTTTTACAATCCACGAAGTAACGATGAGCGTGGTCACGATATATACCCCAATCATTTTATTGAACTCAAAAAGCTCGTAATTGTACGGAGTAAGAAGCAGTGGCACGAGGGCAAAGAGAAGATAAAATCCTAATTGTATGATTTTATTGCACCATCTGATGAGTGGCGTATTAAAATGGCCTTGAGGAGTATTTTTTTTCTTCATGGCATTTAGTATACCAGATTTATCGATAGAGCTGGCTGTGTGTGCCAAATTCAATAAAAGTTACAGATGGTTTATCTATGAGAGAAGTTGATTCGTAATATATGGCCCGCCAATCGCCCGTGACATTGATACTACGGCATCCTTTATATTGTCCTGTAAGCAAATGATTTCGTAACAATGGATGATGAGGATTGTTTATAAAGAGATCAATTCTTATCTTCGTAGAAGATTGGATGTCTTTTGGAGCCTTACGGAGTTGCTTAATGAATTTAGTAAGGTAGAAAACACCCATATATTTGCATTATTTCAATTGAGCATCGAGGTATGCAACAGCATCTTTGGCATTATCAAAACGAGGGGAGATATTTTTCCCTGTTTTTATATCTTCCATAGCACGTTTGATAGCTCGTTTTAGATACGGTGTAGGCTCGTAACTTTCTTCAAAATGGATGGTTTTTGTTTTAATAAAATTTCGTAAGTATCCATTGATAAGAGAGCTGAGCGAAAAGCCGAGAGATGCAGCTATTTTTGCTGCATCGTTTTTGATTTTTGCATTCGTTCGGAGTGTAAGAACGGTGTCATTCATATATACCTTTCTTACCGATTTACAACGTAAATATGTTTTTAATAAATCGGTTTAGAAAGTGTTATACCCAGTGCAATTCTTATTGCTTTAAGGTATGATCAAAGTATATACATTGTTATTACTTGATGTCAAGGTTTACACCATCTTTTGAAATTCTTCAATGGTAATCTGTGCGTCTTTCAGTATTGAGAGTGTGATTCCTTTCCCTAAATCATGCCCAGAATGAACAGGAATAGATACCGTTATCTGAGTATCAGATTGTATGTAAATATGGTGACTTCCCTGTGTTCGATGGAGTTTGAATCCTTTCTTTTGTAGGACTTTGATGAGTTTTCGTGCGGAAACGACAGGAATGTTAGGCATACGCTGCTTGAACAATTTCTGGAAGAGTTATGGATTGGAGCGATTCAATTCTGTTATCTTCTGGAATTGGCCAATCCAATTCATTCCGAGATAAAAGCCATCCTTCCATCGCGATTTTCAGATTTTTTTGCGTTTCCTCAATGGTTTTTCCTTGTGTGTGGCAACCAGGGAGGGCTGGGACATATCCGTGATAATACTTGCCGTCTTTTTCAATAATTGTGCGATAGGTGAGTGTATTCATACTAAATTAGTATACTTATATTTGCTTTTGTTGTCAAAATATGTTATAGGATATAGTCCTAGTGTGTAATTAGCTGATTTATGCGTAGGAGGGACAACAACCAATCGATATGCATATTTATATTTCGATTTCGTATTTATGAGCTGTAGTCAAAGCGCCCCTTTATTGGGGTTGTTTGTGTGATTGTTATAGGATTTCGGTTGTTCCGAGATTCGAAAAAGTTTACCCTGAGCTTGTCGAGGGGTTTCGGGTCTTAGATCAGCTGATATGATTATTAGCTGTGAATTTTTTGCTGATTGAGAGTCCCGCATTTGTGCGGGATCACCCGAGGCGAAAAATATGAAGTTTTGATCTTTGTTTTGCCTGGGAGTTCTTCATTTGCGAAGAATATATTCCGAGTGAAACGGGGAGCACATTAAAAAGTGAACGAAGGAAATATAAAGATGAGGGAAGACCGAAGAGGCCCTGAGAGAAAGTCGAATGGGGTAAGGTGAGTGGTGGTACAGAAAAATTTATAGATAGCGTAAGGTGAGAAGAATCATTTGTGTTACAATACGCATATATGGTACAGACAGTCCGTCGTATTCAGGAACAACTTGCGCCGCATCGGGCTATGCTTGCGGCGGATTACGATGTGAAACGGCTTGGTATTTTTGGATCCGTTGTTCACGGAGATGCCACGCCGCAAAGCGACGTCGATATGCTCGTTGAATTTACGAAACCGGTTGGGATGTTCCGGTTTTTGGATCTTGAAGAAGCCCTATCCCATCTTTTGGGAAGTAAGATTGACTTGGTCACGAAAGGTGCGCTCAAGACGCTCATCCGTGATGAAATCCTGAGGGAAACGGTTTATGTCTAGACGAACCGACGAGCTGTATATTCACGACATTGTTGAGTCAATAGAGCATATTGAGTCATTTATACACGGGTTGACGTTTGACACATTTTCGCGTGATGCAAAGTCGATTCATGCAGTCGTGCGGTGTATCGAAATTATCGGGGAAGCAGCGGTGCACGTGTCAGAGGAGTACCGCAAGAGTCATGCGTCAATTTTGTGGAAGCGCATGGTCGGTATGCGAAATAAAATGATTCATGAGTATTTTGGTATCGACATCGAAATTCTTTGGAAAACAATAACAGAGGATATTCCGTTCCTCAAACAGGAACTTCAGTAGTAGATTCTTCTTGACTTACGCTATCTATAGAAAAGCGAAGTAACGAGTGTTGCGTGTGTTGCGATTTTACGCATATAAGTAGCCAGCTAGATGTATAGATTGAGTGAGTGATTTGAGTTTCTTGAGCAAGTTGTCATTTGCATATGCGGCCGCATAGGTAAAAGACAACATAGAAATATCATTCATTTTCTCTATACATCTAGGGGATAAAAATATAATTTAGAATTAGAAAAGGTCGAAAGAAATTTTTTCGATAACATGTATGAGTGGGAATACCAACATACGAGGGTGGATTAACAATTCACAAACAAGAGAATAAATTTAATTTCAAATAGTTACTATACTAATTGAAAATTGATAGCATCTCTCTATCAAATATACCTCGCCAATGGCGGGATGAATGTAAAATCCAAAGGATAAATTTCTATTTATCCCGAGGCTACTTAGACTCAGGAGGCAGCAATCAGGCCTTTTGAAATCCAAAAGAAAGGAGGGTTTTGTCATGCCGACAACGCCCGCCCCGAAGGAGCCGCGGAAAAAGGTAAAGGTCTATAAGCCTATTAAACCTAAAACCGTAACTCCGAAGAAGCGGAAAGATCCTGATCTTCATCCGAAGAAGCTTTGATTTTCCGTTAAAAAAGTCAGACCGAAAGGTCTGACCCAAAAATTCCAGACTCATCCGCGATCGGATCGAGTTTGATAAAAAATCCAATGCAATCCAGCATTGGTGAAATTCAAAAAAAAGGAGAGTGCCACATGGCACGGAAACGAAGTTCGTTCGACCGCGCCTGGGCCCTCTGGCTTTTTGGTGCATTGATAATGAATCTGTTGCCACCGTCGAGTGCGAAGGCACAAGATGCATCTGGCACAATATATTGTTATTACGCACACACGGATCAAAATCCCGAGTGGATTCAACCGAGTGTTCGTGTAAAACAGGGAGATATCATCGGTTTCGCCGGTGATACGGGGTATGGCACAGGGCCACATCTTCATTTTGGATGTAGTCAGTACCCGCCGGAAGTTCTCGAGACGCTTCTGAATGGGGCAGATTGGCCATGGGTGGATCCCGACTGGGAAAATTATCCCGGTTGGATTGCGCCAGTGGAGAATCCCGTTCAGGTAAACGTTGACTATTATGAATATAATGCCGCAGGCGCCCAGATCCATCATTCAGGCAACGATTATCGAGGAGGGTATGGTACGCCATTGCGCGCTGTAGCTGATGGAGAAATAGTTTGGGCCTCATGGTGGCCGACTTCATCGGAAGATACAGTTTGGTATCGACAAGGTGAAAAGCGAGTTGGTACCGGGCATGGCATCACGATTGTTTTTAAAATCGACGGCCAGTCGACTCAACAAAGCGCTCAGGAAGCTGAGATAGCTATAAACGAACCTCAAGCTGCACGAGTAGTCGACACGATTTCATCAATGAATCTTGATGTTCGTACGACAACGTTCGAAGTTGGAGGAAAAAGCTATACCGTCGCTGTATGGATCGTTGGATCGGGATTGTTTCTTATCGTAATCCTCACCCTATCGTCGTACTTAATACTTAAGAAGAAGGGCCGAGGGATTCGGTTTGTCGTAAGTCTGATTCCGGAATTTTCAGTCATCATGCTGGTGCTTATTGTTATTGGTCCTCCACCATATGAGGTTCGGTTACCACCGGCTTTGGGCGGGGAAATCCAAACACAGACGGCAGAAACCCAGGAGATTGTTACGACAAACGAGGTGGTCACAGATGTGACATCGCAGGATGCGGTGCTCGTTTGGGGTAGAGAGCACGGAATCGGAGAAGACAATTTGCTTGCAAATATTGCAGCCAGTGCAGTTTGCTGGTCTAACACAAAAGCAGGCAAAATTGTCGAGGAGGGTTCGCCTGAATTATGTACAAAAGTGGATCTTCTTACACTTCTGAGCATCGACGCCACAGAATCAACGGACAAGGACGTCGGTATATACGACCCAACGCAGCCTGGTGTCATGGGATATCAGCATGTAGAATCTTCTGCACAAATACGTTGGGGCGCAGATGCCATGAGTCAGTTGTTGCCCATCTGGGACATTCTGATGCAATCGGAAATGCGAACACGCTATCCGACTGCAATTGAGGATGTGAACAACAACGGCGTCTATGAACCAAATCTCGGAGATCACATCAATGTGTATGGTTCATCTGCGACATGCATCGGTCGATCTCAAGGGCTACCAAGCTCGATTAAGATTTTTGCATGGGATATGGTTGAGGATCCAAATTTCACATTTGACCCATGGAATGATGAGGTAAGCTCTGCGATGTTTAAAGCAGCGCATCTTGCCCAAAGTTACAAAGGGGATACATTGCTAGATAAGCGTCGGACCGCAATTATGCGGTATAACCCGGGTGCCGCTGACCTTGAGTGGGCAATTGCTTCCAAGAGGTTAGTACAGTTGGGTAATGTTCCATCAGTTACACCGGAATTGACGATAACTATTGTTCGTACCGTTGTCACGGTTCCAACTATCCAAGATAACGTTAGTCAAGGACAATATCGCGTGTTGTATTCCACATGGGTGGATAAGACACCGCTTGAGTTCATGATTGCGTTTGCTCGTGTTCAAAGGGGGCGCGAAGACGTCACTCCTGAAGATGTTTCTCTTTGGGAGAAGGTGGAATCTACAGCTTGCAATATAAGCTGGGGTTTTGCCGCCAGGCCATGTTGGCAGGAGGTAGATAAGTAGAGATATATAAAATATTTCCGAAATTTGTGTTATTCCCAACCTAGTACAAGGAGAAATCTAATGTCTGATGATAATAACGTTCTTGACAAGGCGAAGGGTACTGCAGAGTCGTCCAATCAACTCGTGTACTCGCTCATTGCCTTGTTTGCGACCCTGATTGTTGCCGCCGCGTTTTGTAATGGCGCAGCCAATCTCGGCCTTGGTAAAGTTTTGGGCGATGGTTGGCGTTCCGTTGGTGCAGTGATCAGCGACATATATTGCGCGGCGATTGGGCAGGAAGCAGCAGCGTGTCCCACGATTGGCGAAACTGTGGCCGCCTGGTACGAAGGTGCAAAGACAAGCGCTGGTAATAAATTGCTGGGCTTGGAAGAAATCAACGATTCAGGCGCTGACACACTGCCTCCCGTGAATGATAACGGCAATAACGATGCTGGTGGCGGAGAGGACGTGAATATTGAACCCACGGTTATCGTTGCACCAGTCGTCATTCCGCAGGGTTTGATTGACGCTGTCGCGCAGGCGACGGCAAACTGGCAGGCAACCTGGGACATGGCTGCAGCGCGAAATGCAATGGAACTCATTGCTGCCCAGTATCCGAACGAAGTAAATGGGTACCAGGCGTATGCAACGCTGAAGGGTAAAGTGGATGCCTTTGATAAGGTGTTCAAAGCGCTCATTAGTACGCAGAACGCACTGACCGAAGGGCAAATCGCTGACCCGCAGGAATTCGTGAACGCGGTCAAAGCGTATAAGACTGCTTGCAGTGATTACGCCGCGGCGACAAGCGACCTGAATCCTAATCCATGGCAGTCGGTAATAGACAATTGCACGCAAAACTCGACGGCGCTTGTCAATCTTATTACCGCGTATGTCAACGCGACTGCAGATGGAGCAGATCCCGCTAAATTTGCCGAAACGGTAACGCCGGCTTGGCACACGACATCATGGCGTATCACGGAATATGATGATCGTGTTGGCAGCTGCCGTTGCGCTACGATTACAGCACTCACGCCTAACTTGATCGATGGTTTGGTTCTGTCGGATATTCCAACCGAAGCGCTCAAGGATCTGTTTCCTGACGCAACGGGTTTAGGAACGACAGAGGTGGGTCAAGAAATTACCTGGCCGTAGGTTCAAATGTCTACATAATGAGAGGCGACTTTCCAAGCCGCCTCTTAACTTAGTATGTTTCGGAGGAAACATGGACATCAAATTGTTGTTAAAAGATCCGATCTCCTTTGCCGATGTGTTACTTGCAAATTTCGTGCAAGGGAATAAGGACGCCGAGAAATTCATTGTGCATCTTACTGAGAATCTTCCGGCTGCCCAGAAGGCTCGTACAAAGAACGTTATTGCCGCTAATCAACCCACGCCAAGCGTTCAGAATGATGATCAGCCCGTTGCCATGATGAGACAAAAGATGGCAAAGAAGAAGAAAGCCTTTTCGTTTGACTTTCTGCGGAAGCTCATTCCTTTTGGCATTGGAGCTGGAGGGTTTGTCGTCGGCTTCTTTATCGTGCTGCCTATCCTGTCTCTGATTATCGTCCCGATTTTTGGCTTCGGAGTCGGGCTCATCGTGTTTGGTGGGAGCATCTGGTATGCAAAGATTTGGAAAGATGAGAACTTCCCAGCCGAGGTGGCGTCTTCAGTCAGTTCAACGCATGGTCTGTAAGAGGTTGATATGGCTGACTTAACTGGCGTAGCTGCCTCAAAAAATCATGAGCCTAAAGATCGCGCACAAGCGCTGGAATGGATTGACAAAGCTGAAGCGCTATTAACCGAGGCTGGTGATTCACATGGTACCGAGCTTTCCCATATGGGATTTTGGGCAGGCTTGTTAATAGGTCATCCACTCGCCCCTTTTTGGGTGCAACATGTGCTCTGGCATCCAGAAACAGGCATAACTGTCGAGCGGGCTAGCGGATGGGCGAACCGACACCACGACGGGCATGATGAAGATGGTATGGACCCCCCGGATATTATCGAAGCCGCACGTCCCGATCCCAAGTACTACTGGTTTGTGGACATTGTTCGTACGGTCCAGAATCTATACAACGTGCTGGTTGGTTGGGTTGCCAGAAGGGTGACGCTTTGGGATGGTCCTGGTGAGATGGTTGTCCACTTTGGAGCCGGCGCGGAAACCTTAAAAATTGATTTTATGGTGGCTCCCAAAAGACAGTGGGCTCGAGTTGTAGAATTAACAAAAGTTATTGAAGCTGGGCTTATCGCTATGGAATGGATTCATAAGAATCCTCCGTATGATATTAAAGTCCGCGATGCTGCCCAGTTCCAACTCGATGTTGAGAACATGATCAAAGAGATCCGTAATGGTAAGTAACTTCGTTCACAAAATATGTAACTCCGTTTCGAGACGGGCACCCCCAGGTGGGGAATTAGGTGCCCGTCGCAAGACGGCCTTGCCGATTCTCGGCACTTATATTCAGCTTTGCGAAAGCGGGCGAGAATAGGGTGTCGGGATCGACAAGAACAACGGGAAGGAGAGGGTGGCATACGCTACTAAATACAGCGTATTGCTGCACTCTCTTTCCCGTTCTTTCCAGTTTTTAAGGTATTTGAAGGTTGAAAAGAATATGAAAAAAGTTTTAGCAAAAGGGTCTAAATTACTTACTCTCACCATTGAGGGGATGATTGCTCGTGGCGTGATCCAAACGGATATGCATAAATCAAAAGTTCCACATGAAACAACTTTTTTATATGAATTACTATTACTAACCCCCGGTGTTAACAGGATGTCATTCCAAAATAGAAATGTCACCCCCTTAAAGAACCAC
>CAYHQC010000030.1:0-9021 GCA_964358845.1 uncultured Gammaproteobacteria bacterium
TGAGACTTGCGGCCATTAAATTACCAATTCGAGCGAAATTTGTAGAACGGGAGAAACACGTATGAAACGAAAAACAAAGGATCAGATAATACATTCGACCGTTGCAGAACTCAAAAAAAAGGTGGGAGATTTGAAAAAAGCTATTGTTGAAGAAAAAATGAAACGATATAGCACGCAAGTGAAAAATGTCCGTGTCGCAAAAGAAATGCGTATTCATCTTGCGATGGTCAAGACTGTTCTTACTGCCAAGCTATTTAGAGAAAGGGAAGTTCTATGAAAAAAAATACGGTAAAACGAGCCAAATCAATAATTTCAAAAGCACGATCAATCAGCGGTGTTGTCGCTTCGACGAAAAATAAAGACACGGTTATCGTTGAAGTGATCAGAATGACAAGGCACCCGATGTATCGTAAAGCGGTACGACGAACGAAAAGATTTGCAGCACACGTAGTAAATATGGATCTTATCGTTGGAGACAAAGTCATCATGAAAGAAGTGCCGCCGATAAGCAAAACAAAACATTTTCTTATCATGAGTCGAGAAGACCGAAAGGTGATTGTATGATCCAGAGACGCACAAAATTAACAGTGGCGGATAATTCAGGAGCCATAGAGATGGTGGTTATCCATATATATGGTGCTTCAAAGAGAATGAAGGCATCAATTGGAGATGTCGTGCAGTGCGTGGTGAAAAAAGCAGATCCAAACGGTATAGTGAAAGACGACGAAATGGTGCAAGTCGTTGTGGTGCGTACACACAAGGAATTTCATCGAAAAGATGGGTCATATATTCGTTTTGATGACAACGCAGGAGTGGTGATTGATAACAGAAAAGATAAAAATCCAAGAGGCACGCGCGTCTTTGGTCCAATTGCCCGCGAGCTAAAAGACAAAGGATTTGATAAAATAGTCAGTCTTGCACCAGAAGTATTTTAAAATGCACACTATGAAATTTAAAATTGGAGACACAATTATCGTGACACTGGGAAAAGATAAGGGTCGTAAAGGGAAAATCGATGCGGTTTTTCCAAAGGCACATGAAGTGAAAGTACCGGGTGTTCACATTGTCAAAAAGCATATGAAAAGAAAAGATGAAAAAAATGCCGGCGGCATTGTGGAAATCGTAAAACCCATAGCCACGTCAAAAATTGCTCTTATTTGTCCTTCGTGCAGCAAGCAAACGCGCATTGGGTATTTGGTTGCCAAAAATGAAAAAGTTCGTGTGTGTAGAAAATGTCATAAAAAGATATAAACGTATGAATCTATTACATAAAAAATACAACGACGAAATAGCAGGCGTACTTATGAAAAAGCTTGGTATCAAAAACGTCATGGCAGTACCAAAACTTGTCAAAATTGTGGTAAACGTTGGTCTTGGTGAAGCGCTTAAAGATAAAAAAGTTATCGAGAAAGTGAGTCAACAGCTGGCCGTCATTACCGGCCAAAAGCCACAGCCTCGCAAGGCCACGCGAGCAATTTCGACATTTAAATTGCGTGCGGGTGATGTGATTGGAGTTCGTGTGACCTTGAGAGGGACGAGGATGTATGACTATTTTCAGCGACTTACCATGGTGGCTCTTCCTCGTGTTCGCGACTTTCGCGGCGTATCAAACAAAGCATTTGATAATACCGGTAATTATACATTGGGCTTGTCAGAGCAGATTATTTTCCCAGAGCTTGAGTATGGTATGATCGACAAAATTCGAGGGTTTGAAACGACATTTGTCACAACCGCCAAGACAAACGAGCATGCAAAAGCGCTTCTTGAAGCACTGGGTATGCCATTTTCGAAAATATAATTATGGCAAAAACATCTGATATCGTGAAATTTGAACATAAGCAAAAGTTTGCAGTGAGGCATAGGAATCGCTGTATGCTTTGTGGAAGATCAAGAGCCTTTATGCGTAAATTTAAACTGTGTCGTATTTGTTTTAGAGAGTTGGCTCATAAGGGTGCGCTTCCAGGTGTAATAAAAGCGTCGTGGTAAGGAGAAAATTATGATGATAAGTGATCCGATAGGAGACATGTTAACAAGAATTAGAAATGCCGCAATGGCTCACAATAGAGTTGTTGAACTGCCTACGAGCAAATTAAAAATAGCAGTGGCTACCCTTCTTTCCAAAAAAGGATATGTCAAAGATGTCAAGGAAATAGGAGATGGTACTTTAAAAACTCTTCATATGGAATTAATGTACGAAGGAAAAGAGCCAGTGGTAATCGGGATGAAACGAGTAAGCAAACCAGGATTACGTTGGTATGTAGGAAAAAAGAAAATTCCGGTTGTCATGGGCGGCGCGGGTATTTCAGTGGTCAGCACACCCAAAGGTGTTATGACGGGAAAAGATGCGATAAAGCTCGGGCTTGGCGGAGAATTATTGTGTGAAGTTTGGTAAATATATATGTCACGAATAGGAGATACAGAAATTTTGGCGCCAAAAGAAGCGACACTTTCAGTCGAAGGATCTTTGGTGGTTATAAAAGGACCGAAGGGAGAGTTGACACTTTCGATACCAAAAGGAATTTCTGTTGTATCAAAAGAGCCTGGGACATTTACCGTTGAAAAAAAGGGAATAAGTAAAAAATTAAACGCGATGCACGGGACTATACGCGCCTTACTTGCCAACAATGTCGTGGGTGTTACAAAAGGCTGGACCAAACAGTTGGAACTCTCAGGCGTTGGGTATCGGGCCACAATGCAAGGCGTAAGCCTTTCGTTTTCTGTAGGATTTTCACATCCTGTCGTCGTGCGTCCGATGTCAGGCATATCATTCTCAATTACAGAAGGTAAAGTGCTCGTTTCAGGAATTGATAAATATCTTGTAGGACAAACAGCCGCTATCATTCGTGCAATTAAGCCTCCTGAACCGTACAAAGGCAAGGGAATTAAATATACGGGCGAATATGTGCGTCGAAAAGCAGGGAAGTCAGCAAAAGCAGTGGGTACTAAATAAAGGAGTATATATGGCAGTAGAACAACAAAGAAGACAATTGCGTCAGAAACGAAAAGCAAGCATTCGTGCAAGACTTAGCGGCACTGCGAAAGTGCCACGTCTTGCCGTATATCGTTCAAACACGCGTCTTTCGGCACAACTTATCGATGATGAAAAAAGTGTGACGCTTACATCAGCATGGGTGAAGGGAAAGAATGCTGCTTCAGCCAAACTTTTAGGAACAGACATAGCAGCAAAAGCAAAAGTCGCAGGGATTAAAAAAGTTGTATTTGATCGTGGCGGATTTCGTTATCACGGTTCGGTTAAAGAAGTGGCAGAGATGGCGCGGGCCGGAGGGTTAGTATTTTAAGAAAGGCATTTTTATGATGAACAATAATTCAAACAGACCAAGACAACAACACGTAGTGCCCCCTGGAGAATTTGAGGAAAAAGTTATACAGGTAAACCGCGTATCGAAAAAAACCAAAGGGGGAAACAAAGTTGGTTTTTCTGTTCTTGTCGTTGTAGGGGATAAAAAGGGGCGTGTTGGAGTAGGATTGGGGGGAGCGCCAGATGTCCAATCATCGGTCAAAAAAGCTGTAGTTTACGCAAGAAAACATATTATCACCGTGCCCCTTAAGGGAACGACTATCCCTCATATGGTACAGCTTAAACTCGGAGCCGCCCGCATCATGATAAAGCCAGCCCCACCAGGCACTGGCGTACGCGCTGGTGGACCTGTTCGTGCGGTGGTGGAAGCGGTAGGAATTCGGGACATCGTCTCCAAAATTTTGGGAACAAATAACAAAGCATCAAATGTATACGCGACTATTGCAGCGTTAAAGAAATTAAAGCATATAAAGCAAATAGAATAAAAAATTTATGAAGCTACACGCACTTCCCATATTGGTAAAAACAAAAATGAAACGCTTGGGTCGCGGGCATGGATCAGGGAGAGGAAAAACCTCCGGACGCGGGACGAAAGGTCAAAAGGCGCGAGGCACTGTGCCCCGAGATTTTGAAGGTGGACAATTGGCATTGACGAAACGTTTTCCCCTTCTTCGCGGAAAAACACGCAATAAATCTCAAAAGCCATATACCGTAACACTTCGTGTTTCCCGACTTACGATTATGGATGCTGGATCCAAAGTCACCCTTGAAACGCTTAAAAAGTATGGTATCGTGGATAAGACCGTGTCAAAAGTGAAGCTTGTACGCGGGGGAATTATTGATAAGGCCCTAGCGGTAATGATTCCATTATCTAAAGGAGCCAAAGAAGATATACAAAAAGCCGGCGGATCAATTGGATAAGAGAAACTCTCTGCTCTATGAATACATTTTTTTCGGCATTTGCCAATAGTTGGAAGACGAAAGAATTACGTCGAAAAATACTTGTCACGATTTGGATTTTTGTGATATTTCGTATATTTGCTCATATTCCAATCCCCGGTATTGATCGCGAAAAGTTAGCAGAGTTATTCTCCAAAAATCAATTTTTAGGACTTTTGGATATTTTTTCAGGAGGCACGCTCGTCAACTTTTCAGTTCTTGCGTTAGGACTAAATCCCTATATCAACGCATCCATAATTCTCCAACTTCTTACTATTGTGTTCCCAAAGCTTGAAGAGTTATCCAAAGAAGGAGATTTCGGTCGAGAGAAAATTAATCAATACACGCGTTTTCTTACCGTTCCACTGGCGGTCGTTCAATCGATAGGTATGTATATACTCCTTCGTAATCAGGGCATTGTGCAGACATTTAATCCATTGACTCTTGTGTCTGTTATCCTGACGATGACTGCGGGAACGCTTTTGGTTATGTGGATAGGCGAGCTTATCACCGAATACGGGGTAGGGAATGGTATTTCGCTTCTTATATTTGCCGGTATCGTGGGTCGTTTGCCTGTCGTTGTATTTCAGACTGCTAGTACGGTTACAGCTGAGTCGATAAGCAGCATGATTCTTTTTGGCGGTGTGGCGCTTGTCGTTATCTTTGGTGCGGTATTTATGAATGAGGCAGTAAGACGTATTCCAGTTCACTACGCTCGTCGCGTGAGAGGTAATAAAATTTATGGCGGCAATGTCTCTTATTTGCCGCTTCGGGTCAATCAAGCGGGTGTCATCCCTATTATTTTTGCTGTATCTTTAGTACTTTTACCATCTCTTCTTGGCGGATTTTTACAACAACTTGCAAATCCAGCGATGGCAAATATCGGTCGTTTTATGACCGGATTATTTAATCCAAATAGCATCTCATATAATGTCATATACTTTTTGCTTGTTATTGGATTTACCTATTTTTATACTGCAATTACCTTTAATCCAGGAAAAATAGCATCTGAAATTCAAAAGCACGGGGGATTTATTCCGGGTATTCGTCCAGGCACCCCGACATCATCATATTTAAATTATATTCTCACCCGCATTACGCTTGCCGGTGCGTTGTTTTTAGGTATTCTGGCTGTATTTCCATCTCTGGCTCGTTCAGTCTCAGGCGTATCGACGCTACTTGTTGGAGGTACCGGGGTACTAATCGTGGTTTCAGTCGTTTTAGAGACCGTAAAGACACTTGAAGCACAACTTGTGATGAGAAATTATGAGGGATTTTTGAAAGAATAGAATACAGAACGCAGAACGCAATGACCAATTGGACATTGAGTTTTGTGATTTGAGTTCTGAATTGATATGCATATCGTTTTTTATGGCCCTGAGGGATCTGGTAAAGGAACACAAGCGAAGTTGCTTTCTGAAAAATTCGGACTTCCAATCTTAAGTTCTGGGGATTTGGTACGTGACGCAGCAGCCAATGATAAAGGAATTATTGGTGAGGTGTGCCGTCAAGCATTATCCGAAGGAAAGTATGTAGCTGATAGTGAAATGTTTGTGCTTTGGAAGTGGCATTTAAAGACTGAAGTAGCCAAGGGCGGATGGATTATGGATGGTTTTCCAAGAAATGTTGAACAAGCAAAGTTTTTGGATGACAAAATTGATAAGTATGGGTATAAAGTTGAGCGAGTTATTTATTTAAATTTATCAGAAGATGAATCAAAGATACGATTATTAAAACGTGCAAGACCTCTTCATGAAGGATCAACCGAGCTCACCGATTCACCAGAACGTATTAAACAGCGTCTTTCGATTTATAAAGAAGGTGAGAAGGCTGTCCTTGATTTTTATAGAGAAAAGGGGATACTTGTTACGATTAATGCGGATAATGCTATAGAAAAAGTCTGTGAGGATATATTGAGAGCAGTTTCATGAGTACTCCGTTTCACCTTATCGCTTTGGTTGGTATGCCCGGATCAGGGAAGAGTGTGGCTGCAGAATTTTTTAGGAAACGAAACATTCCTGTTTTGCGTTTTGGGGATCAGACGGATATTGGGCTCAAAGAACACAACCTTCCCCGAAATGAAAAAAACGAGCGATGGTATAGAGAGAAATTGCGGTTAGATTTTGGGATGGCTGCAATGGCGATAAAAATTGAGCCGCGTATTGTCGAATTAAGTAAGACAACAAATACTATTGTTCTTGATGGATTATATTCATGGGAAGAATATGTGTATCTCAAGCACAGATTTCCACAGCTTAAACTTCTTGGCATTTATGCCCCGCCTCCTTTACGTTATGCGCGATTATCAAAAAGAAAGATTCGGCCGCTGACAGAAGATGAGGCACGAAGTAGAGATATCTCAGAGATAGAAAATTTACATAAGGGTGGGCCGATTGCAGTGGCTGACTTTCTTGTCGTCAATGATGGCTCAGAGAAAGAATTTATTGCGCAGCTAGAAGTGCTTGCCACACGTATCCTATGAAAAAAAACGATCAGAATAAAATAAATGCCATGCAGTCGGCGGGCCTTGCGCTTGGTACGATTCTTTGTGAACTTCTAAAGCTGTCTACTGCTGGCATCTCCCTCAAGGAAATTGAGGCGTTGGCTATGGCAAAAATACTACAAAGCGGCGGCAAACCATCATTTACAACCGTTGGTAATTATAAATGGGCGACCTGTCTTTGCGTCAATGACGTTATTGTTCACGGTATTCCAACAGAGTATGTGCTCAAAGATCAGGATGTTTTAACGATTGATATCGGAATGCTTCGTGACGGATTTCATACGGATACGGCCTGGTCAAAAGTCATTGGAAACCCACAAAAAGAAGTCAAACAGTTTTTAGAGGTAGGGGAAAAAGCACTATGGTCGGCAATTGACATGGCAAGAGCTGGCAATAGAGTGGGACATATCTCAAAGTCTATTCAAGATGTGGTATCGCCATACGGATACGGAATTGTGCGGTCCTTAGTAGGACACGGCGTCGGCAAGACGCTTCATGAAGCACCACAGATCCCAGGGATATTAAAAGGTAAGATTGAAAAAACCCCTGAATTGGTCGAGGGGATGACTATCGCTATTGAGGTGATTTACACCATGGGCAGTCCCAAGATGGTGTATGTCAACGATGATGGGTGGTCTATAGGAACCAAGGATGGCTCACTTACTGCTGTTTTTGAGCATACGGTAGCAATTACTGATGGAGAGCCCTTGGTGTTGACCCATTCGGCAGGCTCAGGGTTATCCTGAGCGAAGTCGAAGGATTGACCAAATCGATTGTATAAGCTACAATGAGCTCTCATACCGTAAGTCCCGTTAATATTAAGCGGGCTAGTTTTTAGTTTTTTCGGGGATACTCTAACGTATGGTGCATCAAGGAAACATTGAAATAGACGGAGAAGTGTCTGAATGTTTGCCGAATACGTTATTTAGGGTGAAACTTGTCAATGGTCACGTAGTACTTTGTCATCTTTCAGGGAAGATGCGATTAAACTTTATTCGCATTATGCCTGGCGATAAAGTGAAACTTGAAATGTCACCATATGATCCAGCGAAGGGCAGAATTATATATAGGTCAAAATAATGTTTTATGAAAGTTCGAGCAAGTGTCAAACCGATGTGTAGAAAATGCAAAGTAGTTCGTCGTCGCGGACGCGTGTATATAATTTGTGCGACGCCAAAGCATAAACAGAGACAAGGCTAAAGTTAGAACTTAGAATACAGAACACAATGACCAGAATTGAATTGGTCATTGAGATTTGAGTTCTGAGATTTGAATATATATGGTACGTATTTCAGGAATCGATTTACCAAGTGAAAAAAGACTCGATATTTCATTGACGTACTTGTATGGAATAGGGAGATCAAATGTTAAGGGAATTTTAGAAAAAGCGAAGCTTGATCCTGCACGACGCATGAAGACCTTAACCGATGACGAAGTGAGTAAATTAACCAAGCTTATAGAAAAAGAAGCAGTGGTAGAGGGAGATTTGCGGCGGGCAATTGGAGAGTCGATCAAAAGACTTGTTGAAATTAAATCCTATAGGGGTGGGCGACACACGAAGCGGTTGCCGCTTCGCGGTCAAAGGACCCGAACAAACGCTCGTACAAGAAGAGGCAAACGTATGACGGTCGGGGCACTTAAGAAAGAAGATCGCGCAAAGATAGATACAGCAAAGCCCACAGAAGGAAAAGCATAATATGGCATCCAAATCGACCAAAGTGATCCCTACCAAAGGGAAAATATATATTACGGCAACGTTTAACAATACACTGGTCACACTGACCGATGAGAATGGAAACACGCTTTTTTGGGGTTCATCCGGGCTCGTTGGATTTAAGGGTGCTCGGCGGGCAACTCCCTATGCAGCAACGACTGCAGTCGAGACGGTTGCTAGAAAAGCTATGGATGGCGGCATGCGAGAGGTTGCCGTATATATCAAAGGTCCGGGGGCTGGTCGAGACGCATCACTTCGTGCACTCAAATCCGTCGGACTTGGCATTAGTTTGATAGCTGACGTTACGCCAATTCCACACAATGGAG
This sequence comes from uncultured Gammaproteobacteria bacterium, assembly GCA_964358845.1. Classification (GTDB taxonomy): domain Bacteria; phylum Patescibacteriota; class Microgenomatia; order UBA10105; family UBA927; genus UBA927. Next base: position 8,802 of record CAYHQC010000030.1, read on the forward strand.
TGAGACCTAAAAAGAAACGTAGAGTTTAATTAAGAAAGCAGTAAATAGATAACAGAAAGTAGTAAACAGAGAAAGAGTAACTATCTCTATTTACTGTTTACTCTTTACTATTAACTAAATATGGGACGATATACAGGACCAAAAAATAGATTAGCCAGACGCGAAGGTATGGATTTAGGATTCAAAACAGTTGGATCCAAATCTCATGCTTCTTTGCTTC
>CAYHQC010000031.1:0-9010 GCA_964358845.1 uncultured Gammaproteobacteria bacterium
CAATCCCTAATCCTGCCGTTCTTTCAAGAATATCTACTTGTGGTTTTATTACATCGTCCACCAGCCCTTCTCGCATGGCTAACAACCGTTGTTGTTCTTCTGGGACCAACTTCTGAAACTCTGGCATATCTTCAAGCCGCGGTTGAGGCATTTCTTTCTCTGAGGCAACACTTCGAAATAACATTTCTTCCGTTTCACTCATATCTCTAGTATGCGGAGAATTGTTTTTTTTGGCAAGAGCAGATGAGAACTACGACCAAATATTACGCCACGCTCCACGGAGGATTTTTTTAGCACCAGCTACCGTTTCTGCGTTAATCAAAAGTGATCGCACAATACCTATATTACCCGCATCAGCGGAATAAAATAATAAATTGGCTATAAGCCAATCAGAAAACGTGGCTGTGGGGAGGCCCTGTTCCCTCGCTTTTTCATTGTCTTTCAGAACTGCAGTTTCCCAGCCCAAAAATAAACCAATTGCACCCCCTGTGGTTGCGCCATGCCATGCAGACGATAATGCCGACTGGCGCGAATCCAACGCACCACTTAAAAATCCCAAGCCCGCCCCGACAACTGCCATACGGCCACCGACTTTTACTTCTTGCACAAGTGTACCGACTACCCCTCGCGTAATCTGATCGACACCCTGTTGCACAAGTTCACGTCCGCTCATTTGATATTCTCTCTCTGCTATCATAGATTAGAACGTATTATACTCCTGAACACAACTTTATGCGTACGAATTATTATCGCGGCTTGGCAATTGCTTCCAGCACCTGATGGGGGCCCAATTGCATTACTCGTTCATTTTTCTTATTAAGCTCAGAAAAATCAATCATCTGCTCTGCAATTTTTTCGAAACTTGGATCATGGGTAATTGCTACTACGGTCATCTCTGGCCGCTTTTTTCGAAGCGAGGAAATAATATCAATAACTTGTTGCGCGGATCGTTCATCAAGGCTTGCCGTCGGCTCATCCAAAAATAATATAGATGGATTTTGCAGTAATGCTCGTGCGATTCCTATGCGAACCCTTTCCCCACCTGAGAGATGTTTATTTTCCGAATCTAACCGTTCTGCCAAATGATCAAGATTTAAGTCAGACAATGTCTGTCGTACTTCTTGATCAGGCACATCTCTTCGCACCCACTGGGTCAAATTTTCACGAAGAGTGAGACTCTCAAAAAATTTCACATCTTGATTAGCGTACCCAATTTTGGTGAAAAGCGATTCATCTCCATATTTCTTTATATTTTCAAGAGGAATACCGCCAATCTTCACCGTATCTTGTGGCAAATCATAGAGGTTTAAAAGTGAGCGCATAAATGTGGTTTTGCCGATGCCTGATGTGCCTTTGATCGTCACAAATGTGCCTTGCGGGATATCGACCGACAAATTCGTGAGAATATTTTTGTAGTTCAAATTCGATACCGAGAGTGAGAAATCTTTCACCTCACTTACAGGTATACGAGCAGCCTCTCTCGGCCCTTCCGGACGATCCAATTTATCATACGGCCCCAACAAATCTTCCATTTTTTGGATATCATCAAGGAGTGGGAGAATGCGATTCACATAGAGTCCTGTGAGCTGTCCAAATTTGGCCTCTATCCCCTCTTGTACACGCTTAGAATCTTGCCATAAGCCAAAAGATCGAGCAACTTCTCCAAAAACTCCCTGCATGGGATTCATGCGATTACCAAGGATTGAAAGCGCTTTTGCATTTTCTTCAGCTTGAGTAAGATTCCAGAGATTAGGATTTGTTGCGTATGCTTGAAATTCACTACTTCCTAATAAATCTTGCAATGTTCCATCTAACAATTTTCCATCACGAACCATAATTGAGGCTGGATGACTTGGTTCTCGAAACCAACTTTGCACTTTTAATTGCAGCCCTATATCCTTGTCAAAACTCCCACCTTTTTTTACTACATTTTTATAAAACTTAAATAGTTGCTCGGCAGCTGGAACACCAATGTTTAACCATTTAAACAATTTTTGCTCTGGCTCTTCTTCTTGCAGCCCCTGACGCATTCCCCCACTTCGTATCACATCTTTTAATTCCATTTGCTCGGATAATTTTTGACTCGCTGTATCCATAGCCGGAGAGGTTTGTATATTTTCAATGTTGGAAAGCGTAGTGAGCACTTTCGCATTTACTTTATTCCACTGTTCCAATTCTCGTCGGTTGTCTACTAATAGTTCTTTTGCTTGTCTTCTGGACATATTCATAAGAGGTTTAATCTTGACGGCACCAAGCGCAAAATCCAATACTCCTCTTCCCACAAGTGTTACAGGGTAGGTTGCCATATCTGCAAGCAAAGGATACATTTCCAAATGCATCGTCTTATAAAACTCAAGCGTCGCTTTTTTGCCTCGTTCTACCGTCGACAATACTTCAGAAGCAGGTATATCCTGATACTGTGTAAAGTTGCCCATTATCACAGAGTCGCTGACACGTTTGTTGACTTTAGCTTGCAATCCCACATATACGCGGTCAAACATGGTTGCTGCCCGATCTCGAAGAATAGACATGGGGTATTTCAATACAAATGGCGCCCAAATAAGAGATGTTTCTAACGCAAGTTTGGGGACAACTTGTTTTAATTGATCTGAACTATATCCCCCCGTGGCAATTCCCTTAATTTTATCCCAAGCAGATCTACTCAACTTTCCTTCTTTTAAATTAAAAAAAGCACCCCACGATCCATCGGTTACGTTTCGAAGGCCATCATCTATCCCAAAAATCTTGGCTATCGTATTCCACCCCGCCTTTTCTTGTCCGTAGGTCTTATCAAGATCCTTAAGTGTTGAACCTAACCGTTTAAAATCAAATGGATCGACTTCCACTTCTTTTTTTTCTTTGAGATCACTCTTTAGAGGCTCTTTTGGAGATATGACGTCATGCACTTCTTGTTCCCACTTTTTCTCGCCATCAGGCGATAATTTTAACCCTTCTTTTTCAAAATCTTTGGCTATCGCCTCGGCTAATTTTTTTTCATGAGGTACGGACACTTTTCCCTCCGCAATCACGTCGTTGAGCACATTATTAGCAGCCTCCAGGGTTTTTTCAGACACACGAAACGCTTCTGCCACAGCGTGAAGCTCTGGTCCTTTCACTCGTGGCCTTACTGGTGGTCTTACTGCCTCCGCTCCCATTCCCCCATTATACCGCAAAAGATGTACGAAGGATGAGCTTTTTCTTTAAACAATTTTTTATACTACCTGTATTCCGTATTTTCGGATTTCAGAGGCTAAAGGGTCGTATTTGTCTGCTAAATCTGCAGGGCTAAATGGATGCGGTTCGATATCGAGCAATCGATCATCTCGCGCCCGCATTAACCCCACTCTTTCTGTATGTCTATCATTCCCAAATGTGGGAGACACCACACAGACATCGATATCACTCCAACTTTTTGCCGTTCCCTTCGCTTGTGATCCAAAAACGATAAGTTGAGTAAATTGCACCCCCTTATCACGAAGCTCTTTTCCATACAAACGAACTATGTCTGTAACGTGCGTATTTAAAACTTGTTTTGTAGCCATGCAAATACCTCCTCACACAACGCATACCATTTCTCTCGATAATCTTTAGTAATGACTTTTTTATAAAAACTTCTCTTGTAGTCATCATACCGAGCATCAATGCTATAGCTGGTTATCTCATTGAGTTGATCTTGTAGAAGCGGAGAAAGCTGTACGTCCGCCTGCTTTGCGAGCTTTAACAGATCATGAGTAAATACTGGAGTATCATCATTTTTTGAAATTATTCCTTTGAATAGTTTTTCTATCGCCAAATGCCATTGAAAAAATGCCCAATCGTAATGTTTTGCCTCGTAGGATTCTTGTGCTATCTCTTTGGTTTCTAACGCCGAATCTAACCAATACTTCACTCGATCATCGTTACTCATACTTGTATTGTAACACGGAAAATTTCGTTCGCAAACTTACCTAGTAAGGAGTATTCCGACCTGTCCTTCCGTAGCTTTAGCGAAGGAGGAGGATCATAATCATGGGGCCGCCTAAAGACAGTTTTTTATACCACCTGTATCCCGTATTTTCGTATTTCAGACAGGAGTGAATTATGAAGTATTAATCCAGCGATTCTAAAAGAAGTTATCCAACAAACTCAACTATCTCCATTGTGTATGTGGATTTCTGTGGCTATATTATAACGAAAGTCAATCGACTAATAAATTATTATACATTACTATTTAATCTGATTACTTGCCCATTTATGCAGTTTTTTTTGAAATTCTACTTGTTCTGCTGCCTCTTTCGCTGCTTTTCGTACCTCACTTGCGGCCTTACCCACTCGTTGAGCATCTGCCTGTTGTGCCTGAATCTTTTGAGCCATTTTATCAAAAGAGACTTGCCTACGAGTTGCTTGATCAGCAACAAAAGCAGTTCTAGCTACTTTATGTAATTTTTTTAACTCACGTATATCTGCTGACGTAGCAGTATTATTAGCGACTCTTTGTTGTAATGCAGAGTCAATATTACGTAAATTATTCCCCGCTTCTGTAAATCTACCCGTTCCCTGCCTTATCCATTTACCGCCTATGACTCTATCAATAAATCCTCTTGCACGAACCCCAGCATCTGCCAAGCCTTCACCTATTCTACCAGCTTTACTACGCACAAATTGTTGAAATTTAGGATTAAAAACTAATTCTCCAGCTAACCCAGCGGTCGCAGTTGCTACTACTGCTGCTCCCCAATGAATCGCTACATCAGTTTTTGCCGAAGCGAAGGCTTCTTGTTGTATTTTTTGCGACGCTGCTTCTCGATCTTTGGGAGAAAGATTTGCCAATACTTTATCGATAAGGGGCTTATTCACCGCATTATATTTTTCCATGGCACCTGCTACGGTAAAATTTTTCCGTAACTTATCTTTAAGATTTGCAAATAGTCCGGGCTTTTCCGCCATCGCTCCCATTTCGCTCATATAGCCTCCTTGTAAATATACTTATACTCCCGCTTCGGTCAAAGACTTCTCTACTTCTGTAAGTACGACGTCCATCTTGTTTTCAATCTCCATCAAGACATTTGTATCAGTAATGGTATCAGTAATTAATTTTGTATAACTTTCTACCGTTACTCTACTTTTAGGATCAGCTGCTAAAAATTCTAGCTGTTCCTTTGGCATATATTGTACCATAATAGGCCAAACTGTGCTATGTAACCCATCAGAAATAATCACGTAAAGCTCTGCTTTCTCATTTTCCGTCAAACTGGACACCTCAATACGTTCAACAATTAATTTCAGTTTTTCTTCCATATTGCCTCCTAATACTAGTCTAGCATACTTCGCAAAAAATCAAAGGGGTAGTCCTACACTAGGACCCAAAATATTTGTAGGGACAGGCAGCGATTTTCCAAGAATCATTCCTTCCCACAAATACGTCTTAAGATAGTGTCCGGCGAGCTTAAATGCCTCTCCAGCTTGCGTTCCAGCAAGTTTAATCGCTTCTCCTGTCTGTGTTCCGACTACTTTCAACGCGTCTATCGGTACCTGGACAAATCCTTTCACTGCCCCAGCTGCTACACCTGCCGCGTCTATAGCACCTCTTATCCACCCGGCCGCACCGTTTGCTGCTTCAGTTACCAAAGCAAGTGCATGTGAAGGATTGGCAAGGATTGACCCGCCCAACGCAAGTCCGGCACCCGTTACGGCCCAGTTGCGTATCACTTTCCACGTCGCATGCTTTTCTGCAAGTTTTTCGTACTGTGCCATCTTATCGCGGCGAGTATAAAAAGTGTCATTTTCAGTAAGTTTTGCATATCTGCGCATGTCTTTTACGATCACTCCCTGTCTGGTATACGTTTCTTTGAGAAACTGGCCAACCTTTTCCGTAACCCGCTTGACAGCTCCGGATTCACGCTCAATTGGCACAGTCATTTCTGCTTCACTCATATTTTCTCCTCTCTTAGAAACACTTTCCGATTCTTATCGGAATTAGTGTTTCTTAGACCCCTCCGTAGTCCCTGCGCACGTCGGGACGAATTGGGGTCACCTTAAATCTTCTCCTCTTTCAATGCTTTGTCCACTTCATCAAGTAATGTATTCATCACACTATCGACTTCTTCTAGAACTTTTCCGTCCCCCACTGTATCCTCCAAAAGTTTTCCAAACGCTTCAAGTGATGCTTTATTAGGCTGTATTGTAAGTTCATCAAGTTGATCTTTCGGTATGTGAGAAATAAGCGTTGGCCATATAGAGGCTTTCAACCCTTCAGTAATCACTGCATAGAGTTGTATCTTATCTTCTTGGGATAGTGTTGATGCCTCTATCCGCTCAACCAAATTTTTAAATTTTTGTTCCATAAATTATTTTGAAAACTTTTTCATTCTCCCAAGAACGTCTAGCAATGTTTTTCTGGCAACCTTATTACTTGATGTTTGATCGAATGCTTTTCTGACCTCTTCCTTTACAAATCTTGTTGCATCCGGTATCGATGTTTTATGATGAATCTCTAAATTACGAGCCGCATCCATCACTTTTGCTTCTGTAATTTTTTGCCATTGCTTTCCCATATACCCATGTGCCCAAGTTTCTTCGGCACGTGGCACATGCGCTCTTCCTAATCCAAATGGCCATCCCACCATGCGAATCGATATTTCTGCGGCTCGAGCGCTCACGTCGTGGGTCAACCGCATGGTTTCAATGGCGATATTTGCAAGAGGTCTATTTGCTGCCATAGTCACCAAGTCTGAAATTTTTGTACCAGCAGGAACACGATTTTTAAAATGAACGACTTTCTTATGTCCTTCTCGCGCCAATTTTACACCAACAACAGCTGCCGTCACTACTCCTCCGACGGCCAAGCCATCCATGACGACTCCCAATACAGCCACATTTTTTGCACGCTTAGCAAGCTTCAAGCCAATCCGCACACGTTCCTCTGCACTGACATTTGGAGGAAGTGTGTCGAGAAGTGTATTATATTGTTCCACCTTTTTTTGCGTTCGCACGTCGACACTCACAAAATCCTTTACTTTCCCCCACCATCCCTCACGCACGTGGGAAACTATCGGTGATGGTAGCTCTCCTTTTGGCATGACTGGTGTTATTTCCATATTATTCCGCTGGGGCAACAGGCATTCCTTCTTCGGTCAATGCGTTATCTACAGCATCAAGTATCTGCATCATCAGAACATCTATTTCAGCCAGCGCTTTTCCATCCTGTATGGTATCCTCTATCAATTTTCCGTACGACTCTACCGTCACCTTGGAAGTATTTTTTGCCAAATCTTCTAACTCATCTTTCGGCATGAATTTTATAAGAATTGGCCAAACAGTAGAGCGCAATCCTTCGGCAATCGTATTATAAAGCTCTTCCTTTTCTCCCTCAGAGAGCTTCGATAATTCTATCCGAGTTACAATTTCGCGCAATTTTTTATCCATAACTACTCCTTCCGTTAATATTACCTGACTTTAAACGGTTTATTTGGTTTCGACTCAAAACTTTTCATTGGATTTGGATTTTTAATCTGGTCCACAAAATGATCCACTCTGCGCTTAAGCATAGTTTTTCCTACCTCTCGCGCAGTAATGACCGCTGAGGCAGTATTACGGACATTCTCTACCCCTCGTTCCCATCCTTTTGCCACCATCAAGCCCGCACCAAGGCTTGTCACGCGTGCAGTACTTACTCCAAGCGCCATACGTTTAAATATATCTTTAGGAATTGGTAATATTTTACCAGGGATACCAAGCGGAAACCATCGAAGAAAATTCCATACAAAATCTGCGCTTGCGCTAGCTACTTGAAGCATCCTACCCTCAACTTTTGCTTCAAAATTAATTCCTGTTCGTTTGACTTTATCCCAAAATTTAGCATCTTTGCCACCATAAAGAGCATTGGTCACCTGTTCCATGCGTTGCACGTGCGCTTTATACACTCCACCCCCATGCCATTTCAGACGATCCTGAATAGTCTGTCGAATTTCCCAATATTCTTGATTCCCCTGTTGTACATTTTCAATCGCTCCACGAACAACTTTATTTACTCTACTTTCCGCCATTGATTCTGTAAGTACTGATGTTTCAGCCATATTCCTCCATTTGGCAGGCAATGTTATTATTCCCATAATATGGGTCTTTAACTAACATTGTCAACTACTAAGCAAATAGTATATATCAAAGTAGCCTATAGAATCAACTATAGACTACTTCATCGCATTTAAAATTCTCTCCAGTGCCACGACGTAGGCCGCCGTCCGCAAGTTCACCTTGTGCTTTATCGACGCATCCCACACCTCTTTGGTCGCTTTCATCATTTTCGTTTTAAGTTTTTGGTTTACTTCTTCCTTTGTCCAATGCTCACCTTTCAAATTCTGCTCCCATTCAAACGCAGATACAGACACGCCGCCGGAATTGCTTAACACGTCAGGAACTACCGGAATTCCTTTCTTATAAAATATTTCGTCGGCTTCAGGCGTCGTCGGTCCATTAGCCATCTCAAGGATTACTTTCGCTTTTACCTTGTTCGCATTTTCTTTTGTCAGTACGTTTTCAAGCGCTGACGGAATCAAAATATCCACAGGAAGCTCTAATAATTCGTCGTTTGTTATCTGTTTGCCTTTTTTGAAGTCGCAGACAGATCCTGAACAATAACATCCAGCGAGATAGCCATGCTCTTTTTTACATGCTAATGTAAGCTCGGGATTTATTCCTTCTTCTACATAAATTCCGCCCTTACTATCTGACACGGCAACAACAGTAAAGTTATTCTCATACAAAAACTTTGCCATGTTATACCCCACATTGCCAAAGCCTTGGACCGCGACACGCAGTGGAGTGGCACCCCGCGAAGCCTTCTTGCCGGCCATAGCTTCAGCGTCGGCTGGGGCGAAGTGGGGCAATTGCTCAAGCACACTTTGTAATACAAACAGTCCCCCTAACCCTGTGGCTTCTTCCCTCCCCTCGCTCCCTCCGTCCTCAATCCGTTTTCCTGTAAACGTCGCCCGTAATTTCTTTTTTTCTTTGTCTGATAGCTGACCCGCTTCGC
>CAYHQC010000032.1:0-8900 GCA_964358845.1 uncultured Gammaproteobacteria bacterium
CCGTTTTAGTATTTCAAACCTTGGACACTACGTCTAGTTTACAGGGTACCGGCCCTTCACACGCGACTACACCATGCTTCTCTGGAGCATACGCTTCCCCAACTACTACAAATTCTTTGTACTTATCAGCTGACATATATAGAATATATTATCGTACCAGTGAATAAGTATTATAGAATATATCAACCCATAAATCAATCAGCATTTTTATACACACCAAGCGCTACTCTCAAATTTTCTATATCCTGCTCGTGCTCTGGTCGCTTCTCATCTCCCCGCACATCACGCTTATGCATTTTATCTTCCAACTCCACATTAGGATCTTGTACTTCAAACGTATATCCGTCAATCATCTCCACTACGGGTTCTCCAAATTGTTGAAGCTAGTGTTTATGCGAAGAAAGATGCTTGTTTGAAGTTCGTATCTCATCGTGTACGTGATAGAGTGCGGCAAGTATCGCCAAAGAAAGATATACGTGCCAAATCGGGAGATCATAATATGGTGGACACGGACTACCAGAGATAGGAGCCACTGCATCGCAGAGTACTTTGTAAATAATTCGCTCAAGATTAAACATATCGACCGCACCGACAAAGAGGAAAAGAACAAGAAACACAACAAACAATCTATGGTGACGAACAAGCTTCTGTACATTCATATATAAATATCATTACACCATCATCTGATAAATGCAAGCTTCTTGCACTCGTTATGATAATGTCTTTACAATAGAAAGTGATGAACGTGATTGATCAGGCTCTCTTAGACATAACAAGTCTCAAAATTCAAGGTGCGACGAATGTGGCACTTGCCGTGCTTGATACACTCGAAGCACTTCTCGTCCAAACTCCAGACATCTCACCCACATCACTGCAAGAAATTGGTAAGAAATTAGCCAATGCAAGACCCAATGAACCACTTGCACAAAACGCCATTCGCTACATATTTTTCGATCCCACGAATCAAATTCTTCCTAAAATTCAAGAATTTCGCGCATTTATTAAAACTGGAAAAGAATTAATCCCTGAAAATGGAAAACAACTCATTCTAGAAAAGGGAACCTACCTTACACTTTGCCACTCATCCACAACAGTTGCTTTATTTCAAAAAGCACACGAGAGCGGCACACAATTTCGACTCTTTGTCTCTGAGACAAGACCGCGATTTCAAGGAAGAATTACAGCAAAAGAATTGCTTGATGCAGGGCTTACCGATGTGACGATGGTCATAGATTCTGTAGCAATCGCACTTCTTGAAGAACAAAAAGAAAAAATAGTTGCTGTTTTTATTGGTGCTGATCTTCTCTCTGACACAGGCTTTGTAAATAAAGTTGGCAGCTTAGCCCTCGCGGCTTGCGCAAATCGACATGATACCCCCGTCTATTCGCTTTCAACACTCTTAAAATTTGATCCACGTCCGTTTGAGCCAAAAATGATTGAAACGAGAAGTCCAGATGAAATTTGGGAAAACGCTCCCAAAAATCTTAAATTCTTCTCCCCTGCTTTTGATTTCGTCCCCTATTTTCCTAATGTCAATATAATTTGCGAAGAAGGAATAATCAAGGGCGATAAAGTAAAAGACACAGTGGCAAAACATTTTCCATTTGTATTCGACATCAAAAACCCTGCATAATAGATATATGGCAAATACGTACACAAATTATTTAGCGTTGCAAGAAAAGGTAGATCTCACAAAACACATAGTGGCCACATTTACTCTCGCTGTGTCAGGTGAGCCTTTTGAACGCACTGCAGGAGGAGTCGCGGCAGAGTCCTCTGTGGGCACATGGACTGATGTGGGGCTAGAGGAAAAACAAATTTGGGACAAGCTCCATGCCAAAGTGATAGCAATGGATGAAAAAACAGGTCTTATAAAAATAGCCTATCCATTGGATCTGTTTGAAACGGGAAACTTAGCACAGCTTCTCTCCTCTATAACCGGCAATGTCTTTGGACTCAAGGAAATTGTCGGTCTTCGACTGGAAGATCTCGACTTTCCAGAAAACTATGTGACGTCATACCCAGGCCCGGCACTTGGCATCGATGGTATTCGATCCCTCACAGGAGTCTTTCGTCAACCATTATTAGGTTCTATCATAAAACCCAAATTAGGGCTAACGAGTGTCCAACATGCCGAAGCTGCAATGAATGTCTATGACAATGGCATACATCTTGTAAAAGACGATGAAAACCTCACGAGTATGACATTTGATAATTTTTATTCCCGGGTCGACGAAGTCACAAACCGAATGCATGCGAAAAAATATCTCCAAATTGGTCAAGCAAAAATTCATGCGTTTAACATTACGGCAAGCTACGAAGAAATGCTAAAGAGAGCAAATTATGTGCGGGACAGTGGGGCCAATTGCTTGATGGTGGATGTGCTTACCGCTGGATTTAGTGGGATGTGTGGCATACGAAATAGAAACTTTGGCCTTATGATTCATGGCCATCGGGCTATGCATGCCGCGTTTACGCGTTCCCGCCAATATGGGATGTCAATGCTTGTCATCGCCAAACTCGCAAGACTTGCCGGCGTTGATTCATTCCACACAGGTACGGTCGTTGGAAAAATGGAGGGTGGCAAGGAAGAGGTTGTTGCTATAAATACATTTTTGAGATCCGAGTGGTTTGGACTGAAAACTGTCCTGCCGACTGCTTCCGGTGGGCTTCACCCAGGGCACATTCCTGACCTTGTATCAATCTTAGGAAAAGACATGCTTTTCAACTTTGGTGGCGGTATTCACGGACATCCGGATGGAACTGCAGCTGGAGCAAGAGCAGTTGTCCAATCTCTTGATGCCACTTTAAAAAGCATGACACTTCAAGACGCATCCTCTTTTTCGCCAGAACTAAAAAAAGCAATTGAAAAGTGGATGAAATAAGTACCTAGTCGTAGTTCGATAATGACATCGCTCTACTTAGTGCCTTCACTCGGGCAAACTGAAATGTGTCCTGATGTTCATTTGCCAATGGTCGCCATACGTCTAGTCGGCTTGTTCGACAAGATAGTTCTTTCATACGAGAATGTTGAGACAAAAGATGATTTGATTGCGAATGAAAATCGGGAAGATGAAATATTTGAAACGGCAGATAATTTATCATCTGTCCGCCTGCCAATAAAAATGTGTATTAGTCTCAAAAATGTTAATATATATTTATTCCCATAAATATATATTAAACGTTATTTAAACCTCACGTATAAAATAATGATCTTAAATTAGTAGGTTATTCTATATAAAATACACAAATATGAAAAACTATCAATTCCAACCTGAAACAGATTGGTTTACAAAAAATCTCCAATATTGGGAAAAACATCTACTTCCACTAAAAGGATTACCAAATATGCATTTTCTTGAAATTGGATCATTTGAAGGTAGATCATCTGTATGGTTATTAGATACGATACTCACTTCACCTACCTCATCACTTACTTGTATTGATGCCTTTGAAGAGCCACCTAGTGATTATTTTGATAACAAATTAATTGAGCCCAATTTTTATCATAATATCAAAGAATCCGGAGCTGAATCTAAGATGCAAATAATAAAAGGATTTTCAAATAAAATACTACCAACATTAATTCCTGAAACATATGATTTCATAGAAATTGATGCGTCACACAAAGCGAAGGACGTACTTGATGACGCCGTATTCTCTTGGCGATTGCTTAAAAAAGGAGGGTTATTATTTTTTGACGACTACGAATACACAGAGGGGAACAGTGAAATTGATCGGCCAAAAATGGCTATAGATGCGTTTTTATCAGTGCGCCCTAAGGATTACAACCTCCTTGATCGGGCACATCAGATATATATTCAAAAATTGTGTTAATTGTTGTATAAATTGCCTGAAATTTAAAATGATAAGTTCGAAATCGGAAAGTGTGGAAGTACTAGTTCTTTAGCTAAATCGAGGTTGGTTATAAAAAACTGATGTTGTAGACTCTTCGTATTAAGTATTTCTTTTACGTGTCGTCCATGCTGGGGGCTGATATGATAAAGGGTCAAATTCGAATTGCTGATATATGTAATCCAGTTGTGATTGTGTAAGTTCACCTTTTTCGACCAATTCCCGCCCTTCATTAACAACATGTGTTTGCTCAGAACCTGGATTAATTTTTGCTATTCCAACATCCCTACAAAACCAATAAGCTCGACCGTCTGATTTTTTAAAGAGTGGAATTTGTTCTTCTATAAAAGGTAATCCACTTACATAACCAGTTCTAGGCCCTCTCCCAGGCTAAATTACACGTCCCTGTTGTGCTGATCTCTCTTCATCTGTCATATGTTGTATACAATTGACATAATTATTATATCATTAGTCGTAATCATTTATAAACTCCCAATGTGGGAGTTTATAGTATAATGCAAAAGTGACTTTGAAAGAATCTTCTCTAAATCAAATCAAGGAATGCGGGCCTTCAGACGCGATTATTCTTCGCAAAGGTGAAATGGGAAAAACGAAAAAACCTCTTGTCGGTTGTATGGTTCCTGTACTCCAATGCAGAGAACGAATTATTGTCGGTCACTTTGGACCAAGAGAACCTAAAAAAGCAGGCAGTCGAATTGGCAATCTCCTTCAGTCAGTCATTCCAGATCAAGTATCTATTACAATGATACGACACCAGATTCCTTTTGGTCTTATCACGTTGGCGAGTATCTTGTATTAGTTGAGAACATGGTTACGCTTATTGAAAATATCACTCATGTTTCCAGGCACAATATTACGAAACGTTCGTATCCTACTTTTTCAGATGTCCATATAGACTGGTCAAGAACGAATGATCCAAGGATATATACCCTGCCATCAAGGGAGTAACTTCTTTATTTCCCATTTTATCTCATCGATAATTTTTAATACTTCTTCTGCTGAATTAGTTTTCATACATTCATCTCGCACTTCTGATGCACCTTTAAATCCGTTAATATATATTTTGAAGAATTTTTTAAGTATTGCGTAATTTTTCTTTGTGCCCCACTCTGCAGTAAACATTCGCACATGACGCTGCATCAGATCAAGAAGTTCCATCGTCGTCGGCTGATGCGGCACTTCTTTCCTATCAAACGCCCACATGTTGGCAAACACTGCTCTGCCCATCATGATGCCGTCAGCACCATACAGAGCATGCTTTTCCATGGCATCTTTCGCATCCTTTACATCTCCATTTCCTATAATCTTTGTTTTAGAACCCATTCTATTTCGCATATCCACAATCTTTCGTATTTGATCCCAGTGCGCTGGTCCTTTGGATAATTCTTTCGCGGTTCGACAGTGTATAGAAATTGCATCAAGGCCTAGATTTAATAAAAATGGAAACCACTCGTCTGTCACAATTTTATTAAACCCTATCCGCGTTTTTACACTTACCGGCATCCGCCGGCTGGCGGACCCTACGCCACGCTTTACGGCATCTATAAGCGTTTTCGCAAGATCTGGATTTTTTATGAGTGCTGCGCCACTGCCATTTTTTACAACTGCCCTATCAGGGCAACCCATGTTTATATCAATACCTGCAAAACCCATCGACGATAATTCCTTCGCTGTTTTATACATCGTGTCTGGATTACTGCCCCATATTTGTGCGATAAGGGGTTGTTCTTCTTTGGTGTATCGAAAACTTTCTGCGACGCGATCTCTGCCTACAGAGCAAAATCCATCGCTACTTGTAAATTCAGTGAAGAATACATCGGGTCTTGCACAGGAAGCAACAATGCGTCGAAACACTGTATCCGTGACACCCTCAAGAGGAGCGAGGACTAAAAATGGAGCTTTAAGACTCTGCCAAATCGATTGCATCGCTCTATTATGCCATAAACTACTCGGTAAGCGTCTTCAGTATTTCTTCCAAGTGAGATACCGCGACGAAATGACCTTCACCCGGATATATTTTAAATGTATTATTTGGTAACTGAGACGAATAATATTTTCCCATTGAAATTGGTACGTTTTGATCATCTTGCCCATACCACAAAAATGTTTTTACCCGAATATCTTTAAGATCAAACCCCCAAGCGTCGCTATAAATTTTTAAATCATGAAGTGGCCCATGATATCCCTGTCGAAATGCCTCATGTGTACTTTGCGCCACCGCATCACGGAACATCTTATTTTGATAAAGTTGCTTATCTGCTTTTGCGCCAAAGAAAAATCTGTGTAAACCGAGCCTCGGCCCATATCGCGCATTGACGTAATGAAAAAGTGTTCCTGCATTCCTTACAAACTGTTTATCATAGTTCTTCCACCCTAGCCTTACTAAAAACTTTAAATCATCCAAAATGCCCGGTACGTTTGTCGGCGCCAGACCAACT
Organism: uncultured Gammaproteobacteria bacterium; assembly: GCA_964358845.1. Taxonomy (GTDB): domain Bacteria; phylum Patescibacteriota; class Microgenomatia; order UBA10105; family UBA927; genus UBA927. The sequence goes on from CAYHQC010000032.1 coordinate 6,315, forward strand.
ACAATCCCTATCCGCATCAATCGATGTGGAATTTTGTACGCACAAACCGCAGCATATGGACCACCTCCAGAGACTCCTAAAATCGCAAACTTTTTTATCCGTAGAAAATTGGCTATGGCCACAACATCGCCTGGCCAATCCAACAACGTTCTATCCTTTTGGAAATCTGAAATGCCATACCCTGGACGATCAGGGGAAATGATGTGAATGCCAAGTTTTTTGGCCAATACGTCTTTTTTTTTGGCGGCCAACCGAGACCCGGGCCATCCATGGAAATAAAAAAGAGGCTTTCCTTTGAGATCGCCGTACTGCGCAAATCCCAATTCTCTCCCGTCTTTTACCCGTATAGTTTGTACCAAATCATTCATAAGTGAATCTCAAATAAACTAGTCACATGAATCGATTCATGTGAGTTACGTGTTATCGCAGTGATTGCCGAGTTGCTCTTTGCATTTTTCTTTGCCACTTATCCTTCCCTACTTGACTCCAATTCGATCCGTACATCGGCGGCAACTCATCAATAGCTGCTTCAATACTATCAATAAATTCCTCCCAATTGCTTTCCTTAATAACACGCGTGAGTGTAGCAAGGGTCTTGGGCTTTGCATTTTTTACCCACGCAGAAACCGAACCTGTTGCAGAATTAGAAACATGAAGAATATTTTTTATTTCTTTTGGTCGACGCCCTCTAAGAAGAAGTACAGCTATCGTAAAACGCTTCGCAAGCATAAGTTCTTCTGTGTCACTTAAAAAATCTGAAAAGAACGACGCCACAGAATCCCCATCACGCAATGCTGAAATTGATTGCCAAAATTTACGAAACATAATCGTTTTTATATCTTTATGTAAAGGATACCGAGATATCTGAGGCATAGATAATTATTGATACACATGAATCGATTCATGTGAGTTAATATATTAAATACTACTTTACTGCAAAGTATAAACTATGTAAATAGTACTATACAAATAGTGCCTACGCACGAAACGTGTATTAGAAATATACAAAAATACGTAAAAATGATCTACTTTTCTGGTGGCTCTGGTTGCTCGAGCTGTTCACCAGCCTTTAGCCATTGCACGTACGTGCAGCCTGTCGCTATCTTTTTCTCTCTGTCCCACCCTGACGTACTACACTTTTTCATACGTTTGCCTGAAGATGTCGTAAATAATACGAGTTTCGATGCACATTCCGGACATTCTTCCGGTAACTCGACGGTCGTCCCGTTTATCCATTCGATGTACTCACATCCTGTGGCTTTTTTCGTCTCCTTATCCCATCCGCCCATACTACATTTTTTCATTTTCTTCCCAAATCGTGTCACGGAAAGAACAAGTGGATTGCCGCACTTTGGGCACTTCTCATCCAAGGCTACCGGTTCAACAGCCAACCACTTGACGTACTGACACCCTTCTGATTTTTTTGTCTCTGCATTCCAAACAGAGGTACTACATCGCTGCAGCTTCTTGCCTGTGGGCGTCGTGATTTCTTCACTTAAGGCACTTTTGCACAAAGGACACGTATTGTCTGAAGACGGTTGATTATTTGTCATATATAAAGATGCTAACACACGTCATACAAAATCAACAAGGACTTGAATCATCCTACGAGATCAAATTTCTCCAATGCCTTAGTACGTTCTTCGTCTGAAGCGCCAAGAAGCGTTTTTTGAAGCTCTATCATCTGACTATAGAGTCCTCGTTTATCTTTCAAAAGATCTGTGGGTGAACCAAACTGCCCGACGCGGCCGTCTGAAAGAACCAATATTTTATCCACACCCGAAAGTGTAGAGAGCCTATGCGCGATGATAATCGTGGTCTTGCCTTCTGTAAGCCTTTTTAGTCCTTGCTGTACGAGCAACTCTGATTTACTATCCAAAGCTGACGTCGCTTCATCAAGGATGACAATCGGTGCGTCATGTAATATTGCCCGAGCGATTGCTAACCGTTGTTTTTGGCCTCCTGATAGTTTCACTCCCCGTTCCCCAATCATCGTTTCATAGTTGTTCGGCAATTTCTCAATAAACTCAGAAGCATTAGATAGTTTGGCTGATTCTTCTACTTCTCTCTGGGTTGCATCTGGCTTGCCATAACGAATATTCTCGCCGACTGTACCGGAAAATAACAATGAGTCTTGAAACACAATAGAAATTTGGCGACGAAGCGACTCGCTGGTGATGCTTGCAATTGATTGATTTTGAATAGTTATATTTCCCGTGTGCGGCACATAATAGCGAAGGATCAGATTCACCAAAGTCGACTTTCCTTGCCCGCTCTCTCCTACGAGTGCTAACTTTTCACCGGATTTTAGGATAAACGAAATGTCCTTGAGGACATCCTCACCCTTTGAGTAAGCAAAAGAAACATGGGTAAAGTCAAGACTGTCATGTTTCGTCTTATGTTTCCAAATAAATTTTTTCGCATTCTTTTTATCATAAATTTCTCTCGACGTTTTAAGCACCTCAAAAAAATCCTTGCTTCCGGCATCTGCCTGTTGAATCTGCCCTATGATAAACGACATGGCAAACAAAGGAAACCGTGCTTGATTCACAAGCTGTAAAAGAAGGGTCATTTCTCCTATCGTAA
>CAYHQC010000033.1:0-8738 GCA_964358845.1 uncultured Gammaproteobacteria bacterium
AGCAAACCTATTTGGTGTTGCTGCAAAATAGTATGGAATTGCGTCCCACAGGCGGATTTATCGGAAGTGTGGCACTTGTGACATTTATTGATGGCAAGGTTACTACTATTGAGGTGCAAGACGTTTATACTGCAGATGGCCAGCTTAAGGGGCACGTAGATCCGCCATTACCGATTCGAGAGGTATTAGGTCAAGAGCATTGGTACTTACGAGACAGCAATTGGAATCCTAATTTTGTAGAGTCAGGAATGCAAGCTGCATGGTTTTATGAAAAAGAGATGGGAGTTGCGGTTGATGGTGTTATAGGTATTAGTGTGCCGTTTATAACAAGGTTGCTTGAGGCGACTGGTCCTTTGGAACTTACTGAGTATAATGACCGTATTTCTTCGACAAACTTTTTTGCAAAATCACTTCTTTATACGCAGGCTAATTTTTTTCCCGGATCCACACAAAAAAAAGACTTTTTAGGAAGTCTGACCAGTGCGCTTGTTTCTCGTATAACGACGGATCGTTCTATCTCTGTGGGCAAGCTTATGTTCGTGATAAGCGATGCGCTTGACGCCAAAGACATACAATTTTATGTGCCAAATAAAGACGTATCTTTAATTCTTGAGAATTGGGGTTGGTCGGGTGGGATAGGGAGCACGGGGTGTGTGCAAATAGAAAAAGATGCGCCCTGTACCACAGAGCATATAGAGGTGGTTGAGGCAAATCTTGGGGTAAATAAGGTGAATTATTTTATTAGCCGAGAAGCAGAGTCTGAAGTCTCAGTTTCTGAAACAGGAACGATTACCCACGCTCTTTCCTATAACATCGCCAATAATTCATCAGAGCGTCTGCTTGAGGGAGGGGGAGTCTATCGTTCGTATATACGGCTTTATTATCCGCAGCTTACCAATCTTTCGTCTATCGAAGTTGATGGGATTGCGGTTTCTCAAAAAGATGCCAATGCAAAAGCTTCAGAACAGGCCTCGTATTATGAAGTGAGCTTAGAGGGGGACAAGATGGTGGTTGGACTCTCTCTTGTCGTTGACCCACTTACTGCCAAAAGATTTACGGTAAAAACTACGCGGCTTAAAGCCTTGTCATTTAGTCACAAAGGTGTGTTGACCATTATCATAGGAAAGCAAGCGGGGATAGAGAAAATTCCTTGGCGCATGACGCTTCGTTATCCTACTAGCTGGACTGCTTTGTCAGAGGGCGCTCTTGCAAACAAGGGGGAGCTTTTGTACAATACAACTCTTAGGAAAAATGAGCGAATGTCAATATTATTTGAGAAAACACCATGAAAAAATATACCTTGTCCGGAATACTGAGAGAGCAAAAGGGAAGGAAAGTCAAAAATCTTCGATCAAAAGGAACGCTTCCCGCAACGGTTTATGGAAAAGGACTTGAAAGTATTTCAATTTCTGTAGATGCTACCGCGTTTAAAACTGTGTTTGCGCACGCAGGTGAAACAGGGGTTATTGAGTTAGACGTTGAGAAAAATGTTAAACCTGTTCTTATTCACAATATTCAGATAGACCCCGTGACGTCTCAAATATTACATGTTGAGTTTTATCAAGTTGACTTGAAACAAAAAGTAAAAACGAATGTTCCCATCGTGTTTATCGGTGAAGCGCCAATTGTACTTTCAAAGACTGCTGTCCTTTTAACACTCTTGTCTGAGGTGGAGGTAGAAGCGCTGCCTACTGATCTTCCTGAAAAAATTGAAGTTGATATCTCGGTATTGACGGATCTTAATCAGGAAGTGCTTGTTTCGGATCTTTCCGTCTTACCCGGTGTTGTCATAGTAACGGATGCTTCAGTAGGCGTGGTAAAAGCTACAGCAATTGTCAGTAAAGAAGCACAAGAGCAGGAAAAAGAAGAAGCGGCAAAGGCCGCCCAATTAGCAGCGGCTGAAGCAGGAGCAGCTGTTGACGCGCAAGTTAAACCAAAGGATGGTGAATCGGAGAAAGTGTCGGCACCAAAAACTCCTGAAGAGAAAAAAGAGTAGCTTCTATTCTTTTCTATTTATTTCAATAAGTCCCATAAGCGTTTTTAATTGTTTGTGGTTTGGATTGATTTTTCGAAGTTCTTCTATGAAGTACACAACGTCGTTGTTATTCCTTAATTGATATGAGAGAGTGATAAGTTGTACATAGCCGTCTTCATAGTCTGGATGAGTAGTAATTGTTTGTTTCCAGAAATTGCGTGAATTTTCAAGTATCAGAAGATCTTTGGATGCCTCTGGTATATTTGCACCCAACACATCTTTATTAGGACACCGTGTGTTTGGAAAATAACACCTCGAAGAAACAACAAATAAGAAGCTCATTACTGCAATGGCACTAACAGAGATAACGATAGAGAATATCTTAATAATTTGTGTACGCCACGTAATAATGCGTGAAAGATACTTGTTCATACGAGATATTGCTGACACTGATGGGAAAGGTGCATCAATAGTATGACTATAGAATATTGTAATGAAAATGTGAAGGGCTCGGGTGAGCAACTGTAGCTTGCTCTTTGGCATTCGTTTATGATATCCTTTAAAATATATGAAAAAGAAAAAAAATGTTTTAACAAAATTTCCTGTAGTTTCTGATGATAGTCAAAAAGTGTACGTGGCCCCGAATTCTTCCAAAAAACGTTTCGTCCGTCTAGTTCCCATTCTTCTCGTTGTTTTACTTCTCGTACTTTTGGGCATGAACAAAGGAATGTTGGTTGCATCGCTTGTTAATGGTAAACCCATATTTACATGGCAGTTTCATAGTGTTCTCCGTGCACGATTTGGTCAACAAACCTTAGAGGGCATGATTGGCGAGATGCTTATCAAAGATGAAGCGAAAAAAGCGAAGGTAGTCGTCACAAAAGAAGAAATATCAGCAAAGGAGAATGAAATAGTTGCAAGCCTTGGGGCAAACGTATCGCTTGATGATTTATTGAAATTTCAAGGATTGTCCAAAAGCGATTTTGAAAAACAAGTGACGCTGCAGCTGACAGTAGAAAAATTATTATCTAAAGATCTTGTTGTTTCTGAAACAGACATAGATATGTTTATTGCAACAAGCGGCGCCACGCTGGTAGCTACGGATCCGGCGGCACTTCGTACAGAAGCTAAACAAGCAATCATCGCAGGGAGCGTGTCGGAAAAACTACAGGAATGGTTTGCAGAACTTCGGCAAAAAGCGAAAGTACTTCGTTTCTTATAACCTATGCGTAACGCGTGGTGGTTGGGTCAAACAAACGATGCGTCTCCAATGATGATTGGTATTATATTGCTAGTACTCTGGTCGGTGTTTTGGACGGGTTTTTCTTTGTGGTATGCGGCAAAACGAGGAGATAAGGGATGGTTTATTTTTTTCTTAGTCGTTCACACTGCTGGAATCATTGAGTTTTTATATTTATTTTTTGTTGTACGAGTATTTGAAAATACGCCTGTTCATAAATCCATACGACGTCATAAATGAAAACGTGGCAGAAATTAATAAAGAATCCTTCACTGTGGCAGCAGTATTTTGTACGTGAAAGAGTGCTTCAAGCCATACGATTATTTTTTGAAGGGCAAGGATTTCATGAAGTGGAAACCCCGCTTCTTATAAGACACCCAGCGGCAGAAAGTTATTTGGAAGTATTTGAGACAACGCTTCTTGATAGAAATAGAAATAAGACCTCTTTATATCTCTCAACTTCCCCAGAAGTGCCGCTTAAGAAATTATTAGTGGCAGGTATAGGCAATTGCTTTAGTGTGACGAAAAGTTTTCGCAATATGGAAACGCACAGCGAAACGCATAATCCTGAATTTACTATCTTAGAGTGGTATCGCGTAGGCGCGCACTACACCGAGGTTATGAAGGATTGTGAAGATTTGTTGCTTTTTATAAACACATATTTATTGCGTTCCTTAGAGACATCTGACGGAAGAACAACAAAAGACCTTTTGTATCAAGATGCGCACGTTAATTTATCAAAGCCTTGGGAACGACTCACTGTGGCTGAAGCATTTTTGAAATGGGCAAAAATTAACTTTGATGATTTTTTAAATAGTAATCAAGCGAAAAAAATTGCATCTGAAAAAGGATACACAGTTGAAACCCATACGACATGGGAAGAATTATTTAACCAAATTTTTTTAAATGAAATAGAATCGCATCTTGGGCGGGGAAAGCCAACAATTCTTTATGAATTTCCAAGTGCTATGGGAGCTCTTGCAAGAAAGAAAGATTCTGACCCACGGTTTGCAGAGAGATTCGAATTTTATGTAGAGGGTTTGGAGCTTGGCGATTGTTATGGAGAGCTTACTGATTGGAAAGAACAAGAGGCGCGATTTGAAGAAGAGTTGCGTGTCATAAAAAATGCGGGAAGAACGACCTATGATTATGATCATAATTTCATAGAAGCATTAAAAGTGGGCATGCCTGCCACCAGTGGCATAGCGGTGGGGGTGGATAGGCTGATTATGCTTTTTGCCAACACGAAAAAAATTCAAGACACGTTGTTTTTTCCTATTGAGGAATTACTTTCATAAATCTTTGTGACTATACGACTCGCTACAAAATTTGATTGTGACCAAGTGCTTCATCTTTTAAATCAATTAGGAGAGATAGTAAATGAGCTTGTGTGCTTTGATCCTGACAATGTGAGAGCGCACGAAATTGGACGTATAAATTATTTGGAGGCAATCAAAAGGGAGGATAGAAAAGTATTTGTTGTAGACGAGAATGGCAGGATTATCGCAGCGGCAACATTTTTTATCCTGCATGATTTCATTACGGGAAAGCCATTTGCCCATCTTGATGATTTTATCGTTGAGAAAACGTTGAGGGGCAAGGGCATTGGCACAAAGCTTTTAGAGTTTATTAAACAGTTTGCGAAAGATCACAATATCCACACAATTGAATTAACATCGAGCTTGCCACTTACTCGTGCTCACAAATTTTATGAAAAGCGCGGCGGCACGTATGCGCGTAAAGTAATTAAATTTTCTTTATAGTTGCCTTAAACATCTTTGCCGTGGGATAATATGATTCATGGCAACGATAACAACCGCACAATTTAAGAAGGGAATGTTTATTGAGTTTCGTGGAGAACCAAACCTTCTTACCGACATGACTTTTGTAAATCCGGGAAAAGGATCGGCGTTTGTACGAACAAAGTTAAGGTCGTTGACAAGCGGGAAGGTAATAGAGTTTACTTTCAAATCTGGGGAATCTGCCAAAGAACTCGACGTCGCGACACGAGAAATGCAATTTCTTTATAAAGAGGGTGATGCCTATGTATTCATGGATAATACTTCATTTGAGCAATACAACATACTTGAGGCATTATTATCTGACTTTGTAAAATATTTGCGCTCTAACGACACATATCAAGTGTTGGTATTAAACGATGAAGCCGTAGGCGTACGTTTCCCAAAAAAGGTGTGGTTAAAAGTGACAGAGAGTTCTGAAGGGATCAAAGGAAACTCTTCAGCTGGTGCTACAAAAACCGTAGAGACTGAAACAGGTGCGATTGTCACGGTTCCACTTTTTATTAAAGAAGGTGATACGATTGGCATAGATCCTGAAACTGGAACGTATCTTGAACGCGGATAGTGTACAATAAAATTGTCATGGTTGACACCATAAACGAAGAAAAAACACCAGCACAAAAAGCGCAAGAAGCAGGTCTTACCTTTGAAGAAGCACCTGAGCTTACACCGTCACAAGTTCCTGACACAAAGACTGCCGCTGTTTCTCAATCAACTCCTCAAGAAGTGGCGCAACATTTGCTTGATGTTCCCCATGTGCCAGTGAAAAAACCCCGTCGAAAAAAGCTTGGCACTTTTATTTTTATTACACTGCTTTTTGGACTTGGTATTTGGTTAAGTTCACAACTTCGTTTATTTGTCGTGCCGGAAACAGTTCTTGAGAACACTGACGAGACACAATCTTTAACGCCATCAGTATCCCCATTAATAAGTAGCCCGAGTGCTTCGATTGCATCAAAATCAGGTGAGATACGTGATTGGCAGACAGTGTCGGTTTCAGCGGTTGGTTTATTGTTACAGTCAGTTACTTATCAGTTGCCGCAATCAGTGACACTTCCTGTTTGTGATGGTAGTGGATGTCCATCGTCTGGCACCAATCTTTCTGGTGGTACACGATTTACCGTGGCGGCACGAGGAAAAGGCGAGAGACTTCCGGATTTTCGTGGCGCGATATTAACCGATGCAAATGGGAAAGAATTTACCATGCGTCAAACGAGTGTGGGTGGCAAAGATGTGTACGAATACATTGGAGATTTTACGGGGAGGACTGGGGGAGGATATCAATTCACAAAGATGCGTGGCGTATTAGTGCCGGTTTCAGACACTGTTTCAATCGAGTTTAATCATTTTGTACCCGCGGCAACAGTTTCTGATTTTGCGGCAGATGATGAAGTATTTGATCAAATTATCGCATCAGTGAAAATACCCACCACTGCATCGTTGACCCCAACGTTGAAACCAGCTCTCCCATCCACGTCTTCAGGAAATTGATGGTCGCCTCATCGGCGACCCGCCGTAGCGGCGGGCCACTGAGAAATAATCAACGGAGTTTTTGTTTTTTTGGGTAATTCATTCCAGAGATGTTCCGTGATAAATGGCATAAACGGATGAAGGAGTTTTAGTATTGTCAAAAACACGTGTAGCAATACAGTAAGCGCCTGCACGTCTCCATTTTTAAATCGGTCTTTATTTTTTTCAAGATGGACATCTGCGAGCCTGTGCCATGAAAATTCATATATTGATTGGGCGGCATCAGAGAAGCGATACGTTTCCATTTGTTTTGTCACTTTACTGGTGAGCATATTAAGTTCTGTAATAATGCGTTTGTCATTTTTATCAGTGATATCGTTGTGCCGTGCTTCATCGTAGAAGGGGATAGTCTCTTTTACCTCGTTAAAATTCATCATTATAAATCTTGTGATATTCCATAATTTATTAGCAAAATTTCGCATGCTTCTAATTTTATCTTCCGCTAACGCCTGATCGTTGCCAGGTCCTGTCCCAAATACAAGCGCCATGCGAAGCGCGTCTGCACCATATGTATCTACCATCAAAAGAGGGTTTATCACATTACCTTTGCTTTTGCTCATTTTTTGTCCTTTGGCGTCTCGTACTAATCCATGAAGATACACGGTTTTAAATGGCACGTCGTCAGTAAGATACGTGCCAAGCATAAGCATCCGACAAACCCACCACGGCAAAATATCGTAGCCCGTTTCCATGACTGATGTAGGATAAAAACGTTTATAGTCATCTTTATTATTAGTGGCGCGAAGTGTCGCAAACGGCCATTGGCCAGATGAAAACCACGTGTCAAACGTGTCAGTGTCTTGTTCTAAATTCGTTTTTCCACAGGTAGCACATGTAGTTGGTGTCTCACCATCGGTTACTGTCCATTCATGACAGTTGACACATTTCCATGAAGGAATCCTTATTCCCCATACGTTTTGGCGGCTTATGTTCCAGTCATGAAAGTTCGTGAGCCACATGAGCGCTGTCTTTTCAAATCGTTTCGGAACAAATGTAACCGCTTTCTTTTTGATAGAGTCCTTTGCTTTTGCAGCAAGAGGTGCAACTTTTACATACCATTGTTCAAGTGGTAGCGGTTCAATAACTGTGCCACATTTCCAACATGTTCCGACGCGGTGTGTATATTGTTCATCAATTTTTATCATCAATCCATCTGCTTTTAAATCTTCAACCATGAGTTGACGAGCGATGCCTACTTTTTTGCCGTGGTAGTTTTCGGCCCTCGCTTTGTATTTCGGATCGATATTTTTTTGAGATAAAAACCATGAAAAATCCATCTTCCCGCGAAAATCGATAATAGGGGTTACTGGAAGATTAAATTTTTTTCCTAATTCAAAATCATGCGGATCATGGGCAGGGGTTACTTTCATAATGCCTGTGCCAAATTTGGGATCTACTTCCGGGTCGGGAATGATGGTCATTTTTATAGGACCTAATAACCCCATAATTTCCATGGTTTGTCCTATATATTTTTTATAGCGTTTGTCTTTGGGATTGACGGCAAGTGCGGTGTCTCTAAATTTGGTTTCTGGCCTGGCTGTTGCTATCGTAAATGGACCGTATTTTAAGTAATACATCGGGTCGTTTCGTTCGACGTAGAGAACTTCCAAGTCAGAAAATCCCGTGCCGTCTTTTGTACAGTAATTTACGAGTCTGTTGGCTCTGTATACTAACCCTTCATCGAATAATCGTTTAAATGAGTGATAGACAGTCGTAATAATTTTAGGATCAAGAGTAAATATATTCCTACTCCAATCAAGAGAAAAGCCAAGCCTTCGTAATTGATTTTCCATCTTGCCGCGATTTTCATGGACGAAATTCCATATATCTTTATAAAGCGTCTCGCGATCGAAATCAAAACGGCTCATGCCTTTTTTGGCAAGATACTTCTCATACACAAATTGCGTCTCAAATCCTGCATGGTCAGCGCCCGCCAACCATAGGGAAGCGTCGCCGAGCATCCGATGATATCGAATCATAATATCCTCGATCACATAGAGCGCGTGTCCAACGTGTAAATCTGCATTGGCATTAGGAGGGGGAAGGAGGATACTAAACGGTTTGGCTTTTGGATCGTCAGTAGGTTTAAAGTACCCACCCGTTTCCCACATTTTGTATATGGGTTCTTCTACATCTTTGGGTTGATAATTTTTGTCCATGTGATTATTCTAATCTAGTTAGGAGTATGGGGGCA
>CAYHQC010000034.1:0-8596 GCA_964358845.1 uncultured Gammaproteobacteria bacterium
GAAATATTCATATCCCTCTAGTGTGCCTGATTATGGGAAATTACGCAACAAGTCTGTTTGTAAAATTCAACATCTCCGTCTATGGGTAATCTGGCTCCCCACTCAACGCTGTCTTGCAGAAAGTGATTCGTTAACGTTCGTAAACTTAATTCAGCCATACATTATTTCCATTCGACGGAGTCAACGAGTGTATAAAATACGTCTTGGGTAAATAATTTTCCACTGACCCAGATAATGATATTTTTGTCGGCAGGCACTTCAAAAAAGACGTGGTCATAGGGGGTTTTTCCATTTTCATCTAGATATTTGGCGCGATAGCCTTTGAGCTCTTTGCTGTTGGTAAAAGCTGTGACAGATGAAACCCCCGACCATCGGTAGTCTTTGTACCAGTTTTGGGCGTATTCCATGGGTTTTCCAATGTATTCTTTTTTGTTTATGGTCGTGAGATTTTCAACTCTGAAAAATAAATTTTCTTGAGGACTCGTATTGCCATAAAAAATAGTGACCCCGTCAAATGGATCATCGGTGAATACACCAAGGGAGAGTGTTTTGGGATAAGAGAACGAGTAGGGAAATTGTTTGCCTTCATTGGTGGCCCACACGTCATCAGCCGGCACGGGGATAACGCGTGCTTCTAATCCTGAAAAGCGGATATCCGGCTTTCCTGTCGTAGGTGTAGGACCCAAGTACGTGCCGCCTGCAGGCAGGACAATATTTCCTTGTTGTTTTTTGGCATTGGAAAAAGAAAAGATGACGCCAAAAATAAGGAGGGCACTTATAGCGAGGGCGATTCCTATCGTTTTTATATTCGGTATATCTTCCATACTAGAGAGTATACCAGATTATTATTATGTACGATTGATGTATCGGCCGATACAGTGATTGTACATAATTTAAGATTGGCGAGAGTGTCAAGAATTATTATTCTTTTGGGGCGTCCCAGAATTCTTTGCCGGCGGCGTCCCAAGGCAGACGGTGTTCATCAGGATCTGCGGGATTAAACTGATTGTTCACAAAGTAGTAGACGTTTGCTTTTTTCCCTGAAAAGTTTACTGCACCATGAGCTACTCCCCGGGGGATATAGACTGCAATCGAATTGCCGCCGCCTAAGGGGATTTTTTGGAGTGTGCCTTTGGTCGTTGAGTTGTCCCGTACGTCCCAGAGTCCTAAGAGAAGGTGCTCATCAGGTGGCACATACCAGATTTCGTCTTGGTTGTAGTGAAGGTGCCATGCTTTCACTGCTTTTGTATATTGTTTACTGCGGTTTATCTGGCGAACTTTAAATCCCGGTACTGCTTCGCTTTCGCCTGATTCATTAAGGCGCAATAATTCAGAGAAGTCTCCGTTTTCTCCTACGAAGTTTTTGATTTTGATTATTAAAACGCCGTCAATTGAAGATTTCGGAGAGTAATCCTGTTTATATACTTTGTCGCGAAGGGAGGTATCTATGAAGTTATCCGTCAAGGTGTTCATGAGAAGTATTATCCCAATTGCGCACCTTTAAAGTCAACTCCCTTCCATATAGAATGGAAACTATGACAGAAAACAGAAGTAAGAATAGAGATTCAGGAATTACGAATTGGGTGTGGGGAGTGTTGATTGTAGGTTTTGTGCTGTTTTCTCTGAGTCCTACGTTTTATGAGCTGAAACGATCAGGCGATCTTCATTCTGATCGTCAGTTTGAGCTTATTCATAATTTCCCGACGGATTATAATTTTTACCTTTCCCGTATTCGGGAGGGGCTTGAAGGGAGATGGACCAGTGTAGAGCGGTATACCTCTGAGCCTCACGTAGGATCTCTTGTTCACGAAATGTATGTTTTGATGGGACGGGTGGGGAGAGCTTCACGCGTACCGTGGCATAGAGCCGGAGATATTTATCATGTGGCGCGGATCGTGCTTGCGATTGCCTTTCTGGCATTAATTGCAGAGTTTTGTAAAAGAAGTTTTGCTAAGACAGCTGCTTTGGTCGCCAATGAAAATTTAGATACGTCTCCGGTTTCTCTCGTGGAGTCAAAGCGTCTTTCTTTCAAAGTCCGTTCCCACTCGCAAAGTGGAGCCGTACAAAATTTTATTGGCTCCCCGCAGCAATTGTTTTTTCCTCTTATTGCCTTTCTTCTTGTCGTCACTGCGTCATCGTGGTCAAAGATTGTGTATGTTGAGGGGCTAGCTCGATTGGGTGGGTATATGCCGTGGTGGTCTGTGATGGACAGTTTGCAGCGGATCACCTTTATCCCGCATCTTTTAGCCGGTCAGGCACTCATTATATTTCTTCTTTTGGGACTCACTCATCTTGAGATTATCAAAAAGTCTGCAAACGTCGTTTTTTTGGGTTTTTTGGGTTTACTGCTTGGGATGATTTTTCCTCCCGGATTGGTCTTTTTGTATGTCGTGATGGGTGTGTATGCACTTTTACACGGCAAAGGAATGGTGAAATTTATCACCCCCTATCTTCTGGTGTTTCTTATCAGTATGCCTTCCCTTGTGTATTTAGGGCTTATGACAAGCGTGTATCCATGGAAGAGACTTGTAGAGGTAGATATCATACGGCCGTTGCCGTTTGACTACTGGGAATATGTAAAGGCAATAGGACCGATGGGTCCAATAGGACTCATAGGACTTATTTGGGTTTTTATAAAGAAAGAAAAAGCGATGTATCCTGCCGTTTCATGGGTGATTTCGTGGATAGGCCTTCTTTTTGTATTTAAGTTTATTCCGGCTCAGAGTCCCTTAAGATTTTCTGAAATGATTCCTCATGTGCCGTTGGGGATTTTAGCGGCGTATCTTTTTTTTGAAGTAGGTCACCTTCGTAAATCATTTATCATTTATCATTTGTCATTTGTCATTCCCATCATACTTATTCTGATGGGGCTTCTTCATATGTACTCTTCATGGTTGTGGCAGAGGGACTTTGTGGATCATAAAATTCGCGCGACCACACCTTTAGTTCCGACAGGAAGCTATGTCATGTATCCGTTAAAAGACTTTCTTTCTGCAATTGTTTTTATCCAGGATTCAGTTTTGAGGGATGCGGTCATATTGTCTGAGACTACCGCGGGAAATTATATTCCTGTCTATAGCGGAAATCGTGTCTATGTGGGGCATGATAATACAGTCCGCTTTGAGTCAAAAAAAGAAGAAGTGAAGCAATTTTTTTCCGGAATTATGTCGGTCTCACAAGCGAAAGTCTGGCTTAACGAAAAGGAGATTTCGCGTGTGTATTATGGTCCGCAGGAACAAGAGGACCTGCCTGCCGGCAGGCAGGGGGCAGGGGTCAAAGACCTTCGTGACAAATACCCATTTTTAATCAATCGATACACGAATCCTCATGTGACGGTCTATTCTATCGAATAACTATGTCGCAAACGTATCCATCATCTCTCTATCAGACGATTTCAGCTGTTGAAGATAATCATTTTTGGTTTACATCAAGAAATCGAATGATTGAGTTTTTCATTCACGATAATATAAAAAAGCCATATTCATCAAAGTCGTTTTTGGAAATTGGGTGTGGGACGGGTATAGTGATGGCTGTACTTGAAAGGTTAGGGTTTATTGTGACTGGACTTGATGTAAATGAGAAGGCGCTTTCGTATGCGGTCAAAAGAACGAAAGGCAAGCTGATTCGACAATCGATATTTGGATTTAAATCAAAGAAGTATTATGACATCGTGGGGGCATTTGATGTGCTTGAACACATACGGGATGATGAAGGATTTTTGAAAGCATGCCATAGTCTGCTAAGCCCTAAAGGGCACCTTTTGCTCACTGTTCCTGCAGGCATGTCGCTCTGGTCTCCGGTTGATACTTTATCAGGGCATCAGAGGAGGTATGAATATGAAGAGCTTTCAAAAAAACTTAACAATGCTGGATTTACGGTGAATTCATTGGGGTATTGGAATTCTTTGTTGCTTCCTCTCTATAGCATATGGCATAGGCAGGCGGGACGCAAAAACAAAGACGTTGTCTCATCCCATCTTCAAAAGATGCCCTTCACAATCAATATGTTGCTGACATGGATATTTCAGTTAGAGCTTCTTCTATCGCGATTTGTACGATTTCCCTTTGGAGCTACTCTTGTGGTTTGTGCACAAAAAGGAAACACGAAATGAAAAAACACCGCGGGTTCATACTCGCTGTCATTGGATATTGTATCCTCATTGGTTTTATATTTAGCAAAGCGCTCATTCCTTCTGACGGCATGATGATTTATGGCGATGATATACACCGTTCGTATTATTTTTTTCGGGAGTTTTTTAATCAGTGGATATCTCAGGGAATATTCCCATGGTGGAATCCGTATCTATTTGGGGGAGAACCATTTATCGCAAATCCAGTGGTCAATATTTGGTATCCGCCAAATTGGTTGTTTTCTTTCCTGCCTCTTAATGTCGCCTATTCGTGGCATATCGCTTTTCATGTGTTTTGGGCGATGCTGGGGATATATTGCGCGCTTCGCGCAATGACAAATGACAAACCTGCCTTGCCGGCAGGCAGGTGGCAAATGACAAATGCGTCAGCATTTGTAGGAGGATGTATTTTTGGTTTGTCTGGATTTTTTATGGCGCGCACCTTTGCAGGGCATGTGGATGTAATAGCGGCCGCAAGTTGGATGCCGTGGGTGGTGTGGGCATTTTGGAGGTTAGGATCTGAACAAAATTTTATTGACTCCCCGCACCGATTTGTTATAGCGAGTGCAGTTTTTGCCTTACAACTTCTTTCTGGCTATCAGACGATGGCGTTTTTTACCGTCATAGCCGTCGGTATTTTTGCATTGCTTGAAAGTATCACGCAAAAAAGTTTTCGCCCTTTACTCTTTACTCTTTACTCTTTACTCTTGGGCATCGGTCTTGCCGCTGTTCAAATTCTTCCTACTGCCGAGTTTTTTAGGCAGAGCATCCGGACATTTCAATTTCCCTACAGCTGGCATTCGTATGGGTCGTACGAATGGAGGAGTTTATGGCAATTTATACATCCTTTTTTGTTCGGGAATCAATATACGTATTCCGGTCCGCCTCCTAATTTTATGGAGCATAGTGCATTTGTCGGAGTGGGGGGGTTGATTTTAGCATTGATAGGACTCATAAGTCTGATAAGACATATGCGACCAATAGGGGGAGCATTTATTGTGATTACCTTTTTTGGCATCTGGGTGTCGCTTGGTCCTAACGCACCGATTGATTTGCAAAAAGTACTTTGGCAAATAGTCCCTATGTATCACTATCTCCGGATTCCTCCTCGGCATCTTATTCTGGTTGTGTTTGGGTTGGCTGGACTTGCCGGGATAGGATTTGATAGGTTGCCTAAGTCACTTAGGGTACTTAGGTCACTTATAGCAGGAGTGATTGTGGTAGAGATGGTGGTGTTTGCACGAAGTTTTATAGAGTTAAAGCCTATTCCAGAAGCCCGTCATGACAGCGAACTTATCTTATTGTTAACAAAAGATCCGCAGCCATATCGATTATTACAAAATTTTGGCGCATGGCTTCCTCAGCGTGACGGTTTGGATTTTGACGGTGTGATGGCGTATGGCATACAGTCAGCTACAGGATATGATCCGTCGATACTTCGGACTTATTACGAATTTATAGCTCTTGCTTCCGGCAAGAGTGGGGAGACGGCGGTACTTAACGCCGATGTCCAGGTGCCATATCTTTCCGCAGATTCTGCAAGTGCTATTGATACGCTCAATATCAAATATCTTATGGTGCCCATTGCCTATGATCCATTCGCAAATAACAGTCGATACATGTTGCGACGCGAAGATAAAAAACAAGAGTATCGACTCTACGAAAATACGACCGTCTTTCCACGATTTTATTACGCCCAAAAAGAGTGCGGCACGGCAAACGTAATCTCATATACCCCCAACAGAATAGAAGTAGAAGTTGTGTCAACGTGTGATGATACACTATTGAGTTCTGAAAATTGGTACCCCGGATGGCACGCGACAATTGATGGAAAAGAAGTCACCATTGGCAAGTTGAACAATACTTTTCGAACACTTTTTGTTTCTAAGGGTAATCATACGATTGTTTATGAATATCGGCCGACTATTTTTTTATGGGGGGCTTTGATAAGTAGTATTGCGATACTGTCGCTTGTATTTTTTTCACTCCGTAGACTGTGATGATAATCATGAGAGGGTAATATGGAATAAGATACCGGGATTCCGTCATGGAAAGATAGGAAATTGGGACAAGATTTACAAGATACATGATGCTATAGAATCGTATGCGCCGGCGCGTATCTACAAGCGTAACGATCAGTGATGGTAAAAATAAGAATAGAAAAATAGACGGCATGAACGTATCGTAAAGCGTTCGGGATGTTTTTACATACGCATTCCATAGCGGGTAGGAAACAGAAGTTTTTATGACGGGTTGGCAGAATTGGATAGAGCCTAAATGATCACAATACAATGGTTGGATTGGATCGGTTGTTTCGAATGTTTGAATATTGTGCCACCACGGCGCGCGATGGGTGAGAGTTTGGAAAAAAATACGGATACCGTTGAACAGATATTCCGTCGGATGTTCGTATATCGCCGCAATTCCAACGTTTCCTAATAATTCATCGACCACCCACCAGTCGCGATTTGTGTAGGGCAAGATATAATCTTGGAGATCCCAATACTGCCCATAGCGATCAACGGTACTGGGTACAAACGGCCGAAGCGCGATGACTGCTGGATTAGATTCTTTGGGATAGTGGTGTCCATCCCACACAAAGTTTGTATAAAATGGCATTTTTTTCGTATCAGAAAGTCCCCAAACGCCGGTTATCGAATGGTTGGTAATAACCCAGAGAAGAATAATAAGTGTGCCGATTATTGCAGAAAAAATTGGGAATCGTTTCGGACCAGTGTATTGTTTGAGTTTCCAAAAAAGTGCTGTCGTAGTCACGACAAAAAGAATAATGAATTGATACTTAAGAAGTGTCATGACAGCGGAAAGAAGCAGGGCATAAGCTAAAGGCGCGACGGATCGGGTTTTTAAAAATCGCTCGATAAGAAAAATATATGCGGTCATGGCGGTTTGGGCCGGCAGTTCGGTCATCATAGAGGTGGTGTAGATGACGTTTGTCGGAAATATAAGAAAGAGAAAACTTATAAACGCAGAACTATTTGCTGATATAATTTTTGAAAGAATACGAAAAAGAAGGAAGGCGGTCGTCGCCATAAGCATGAGGTGGATAGCGTGAAGGAACATATCGCCACGCGGCAATGATCCGATAAACGATAAAAACAATCCATACAGCGGCGGAGAAATAGTAGTGGGTTTGCTATAGAGAAAGGGTGCAATAAAAGGATAGATGCCGGTTTTGAAATATTGGCCTATGGCCCAGTAGAAATAGCCGTCGATGTTGGTATACATCCAGAGAAAAAGCATATGAAAAAGAAGATAAAAAATTCCAAGAGTTGTGAGAATTTTTGGGATGAGGCGCGAAGATAGCGTGTGTTTCATAAGGTTACCAATATTTTATAATGCACGGATCTTCACCTTGCCACCATGGTGTTTGGCGGGCAGTTTTATTCTCCGTGCGGTTATCAAATACCCAGACTAAGGGAGTATTTTTGACTTGAATAGTAAAGGCGGGCGTATGATGCAGGAGGTATTCGTATGCGTAATAAAAGCGGTAGAAGAATGACTGACGGTTAAGAATTATGACGAAATCTGACTCGTCATAATTGTGTTTATTAAGATTTACGAGTAAATCGGGTCGTAAATATCTGCCGGCAACATCAGCTGACATGACGATGTGCACTTTGCTGTTTTGCGGGGCATTCTCGTTTACCCAAATAACGGCCTGTTTTTGAGAGCCGCCCCAATAATCGAGATCATATTTTCCAAACGCTCCTTTGATCCCACCCACGAGTTCATTAAAGTACGTGATCTGAAATGGGTGATAGGAGTAGAGAGTAAAGAGTAAAGAGAAAATAGTAAGCGTGCAAAAAACTAGCTTCGCAAGGGGACCCCTTGCGAAGCTAAATATTGTATCTAAGCCAATGGCGGCGACTGCAGCGAGCGGGAACAGGACTTCTTCAAAATGCCGGACGCCGTCGATAACGCCGATATTTGGCAGTAAATAGCGTGAGAGGGGCAGGAAAAACCAGAGGAGTAAGAAAATGCCAATAGGTCTTCTATGTCTTATAAGACTAATAAGTCCAATTAGGAAAAAAAGTAAAAGAGGCAGCGGAGTTGTAATAGTGAGATACCAAAATGGGTAATACCAAGGGACGTTTCCACCGGAGCAGTACCAGTTGCCATTGAGTAAGACTTCTATATTATTTGTTCCAATAGCAAATGTGCGGTATGCGTGGTCAAGTTGTGCGATAGGATTTGGCCAAAATACCCACCAGAGCAAGAAGGCCGCTATAGGTGCTGCAATAAAATATATAAATTCTAATATCGAAATCCTAGACAAATTCAAATGTCGAAAGTTCGAAACTTGAACAGTATTATTTTTTTTAACATTCTTTAGGATTTCGTGCTTAGGATTTAGAAGTTTTCGTATGAGTAACCATGTTGCGAATACGATAGGGATAAAAATACTATTAATCTTGACGTTGAAAGCCACTGCAAACCCTAGTACAG
>CAYHQC010000035.1:0-8528 GCA_964358845.1 uncultured Gammaproteobacteria bacterium
TTACCGTCTCATATTGCGGAAGCGCTTCAGTATCGGTTTAAAGAATAACAAAATCCCCCCCTCCGATTCGGAGGGAGGGAGTTTTGATAAAACGTCTTAACAAAACGGTTTTAGCCACCAATTTTGTACATTCCTGTTCCGCAGACTGGGCACTTGCCTTTCATCGCGGGTTTACCATTTTTCATGGTGACTTTTTCAGCTTTTGGATCTTCGCGCTTTTCGCGACATTTTACACAATACATTGATGTCATAGTAATATTTCACCTCCTTTCTTATATTTTTTACATTGTTTTAGGACAGGTATCGTGAGAGGAGCAGTTCAATTCCGAGTATGATAATTACTAGTATCACTGTCTTTACGATGTCTTTTTTTACGGCACTCTCATCATGGATAAGGGTAGAGGCTATGGCGCGTGTTGGAGTGTAGGTAAACGCTGATGTCATTTGTGTTATGGGTGATTGCAGCGGGATAGAAGTTGCTTCACGGACGACGGGAGAAAAGGCGCGCCTGTGGGCATTGGCATGTATCTTTTGTTTCTTTGTTTTTTTTGGCATACGTGGCTTGTGGGCTTGAGCGTAGCATAGCTTCATTTACCTTGTCAAATATTTAAATGCGAAGGGTTGACAAAAGTTGTTTTGTAATCGTACTATAATGAATACGAATGGTGTTCAACGATAGTTTATTAATCAACGTAGTTTTTATAGGATTCGTGGCGTGGATTTCAGTTTTAACATACTTACTTATACGGATGGTTCGACATTATAATAAGCTGACTGGGGAAGGGCAGAAGAAGGGTCTTCGTGAAGTACTTGATGTGATAATGACGGATATTGTCAGTTTGCAAAAACGAAATACTGAGAGTGAAAAAGCAATTCAAAGACTTGAAATTGATGGAGCGCGACATGTCCAACGGATAGGAATTATTCGATATAATCCATTTGCAGACACAGGGGGAACTCAGAGTTCATCAATCGCTATCTTGGATGCAAGAAAAAATGGCATTGTTATGACTACGTTGTATGGGAGAGCGGGGAATAGGTCGTATGTAAAAGAAATTATTGAGGGGAAGTGCAATGATCTTGATCTTTCAAAAGAAGAACAAGAAGCTATACAGAAAGCGACTGGGGCAGGCCTATCTGCGCAGGCAAGTCTAACATGAATAAAAAAGAATATATCAGCATGACGATTTTTGGATTAGCAATCTACTTGGTTGTGACGGGATTGTCATTTGCCGGCTTTTCTACATTTGGAAAAACAATTTTTAGCCCTTTTGGATCCCCCAAGGTTACAGACGTAACAAGCAAACCAACCGAAGGCTTTGATGTGGATCCTTCTATACCGCGCACAGAAGCGTGTCCGATAAACGGCAAACTATTTACTAAACTTGAGAAGGAAACGTGGGAAAAGCGTCGTCCACTTGCAGTAATGATAGAAAACCATGAAGATTCACGACCGCAATCCGGATTATCCCGCGCTGATGTCGTGTATGAGTCTATCGCAGAAGGTGGTATAAGTCGATTTATGGCAATATTTTATTGCGGTGCTGCAGCCAAGTCATTAAGTTTGGCGCCTGTGAGAAGCGCGCGGACATATTTCTTACCATGGGTTCTTGAATACGATGCTTTATATAACCATGTTGGCGGCGCTGGGAGGTGTGAAGATCCGACGGTTGACGAACGAGCGAAAGCACTCTGTCAAATTGATATATACAAAATAAAAGACATGGATCAATTTGGTATTTCATTCCCTACGTGCTATAGAAATTATGACCGACTGGATCATGAGGTGGCGACTGAGCACACCATGGTTTGTGCGACTGACAAACTTTATGCTTTGGCAGCCACTCGTAAATGGACAAACGAAGATGTAAAAGGAGTGTCATGGGATAAAAATTTCGTATCATGGAAGTTTAAAGATGAGGCAAAAGTGGAGAATCGCGGTGATTCTCCGGCGATTAGCTTTGTTGCGTGGAAAGGATATGAAAAAGCATACGGAGTACTCTGGGAGTATGATAAATCAGCAAATGTATATAAACGTACAAATGGTGGTATTGCACACATTGATCTTGAGAACAAAGAGCAGTTGAGTGCCAAAGCTATCGCAATTATTTTTGCTAAAGAGACTGGCCCTGTTGATGAACACATGCATTTATTGTATGGAAATATTGGTTCCGGCGAAGGCATTTTTTTCCAAGACGGAAAGAATACAAAAATTATTTGGAAAAAAGCAACGAGAAACGATAGAACGAAATTTTTTGACGCGGCGACAAACAAAGAGATTGAGATGAACAGAGGTCAGCTATGGGTCGAAATGTTGCCAATTGGTACGCCTGTTACGTATTAAGATTAAAATATCCTGCCCAAAGTTTAGGAGGATTATGTATTTAGAGGACCTTATCATTTCTCGCGTACGAGTAAAAGTGGTTTCGTTGTTTTTGACACATCCAGGGACAATTTTTCATGTCCGAGACATCGTTCGTCGTGTTGACGAGGAAATTAATGCAGTCAGAAGAGAGCTTGCACATCTTGAGAAAGCGGGCATGCTTGGGAAAGAACAGCGGGCGAACCGTTTGTTTTATGGATTTCGTAAAGAATATCCTTTATACTTTGATCTTCTAGAGCTTATTACGAAAACGACAGGGTTAGGGAGTGATTTTCATAAAAATAAAACAAAGCTCGGCAAAATTAAATTTGCTATGTTATCAGGAAGATTTGCCCGGGGACTTGCTCACAAAAGCGCGAGCGACGTAGATTTATTAGTCGTAGGGACAGTTGTCCTTGCTGAACTTTCACAGATTGTAAAGGCAGAAGAGGTGAGACGAGACAGAGAAATGAATTATACGGTCATGTCCGATGACGAATTTGTATTTCGTAAAAGACGACGCGATCCATTTGTCTTAGATATTTTGGGCGGATCTCGGGTTATGCTTGTAGGTGATGAAGAGGAACTTGTAAGTTAGCATTCTCATGCTATCCCGAGCTTGTCGAGGGATCTATGTATGTTTAAAACACCAAAGACGATATTTTTTTGGCTCGTGCTTCTTTCAGTACTTCTCGTGTTTCTTGATTTGCCGGAAAATTACCGTCTTAAATTTACGGCATTTGGAAAATCGATTGATCGGGTTATAAACCCGCCGACGTTTCGATTTAGTCTCTTTGGGTTAAGAATTGAAAAACAGTTTGTTACCAAATTAGGGCTTGATTTAGCAGGCGGCAGCCACGTGGTGCTTGAAGCAGATATGAAAGATGTGCAAGTTGCCGACAGAGTATCAGCGCTTGAATCAGCCAAAGAAGTGATTGAGAGACGTGTCAATTTTTTTGGTATTTCAGAACCTGTTGTGCAGACGTCTGTCAGCGAAAATGCGTATCGTATTATTGTTGAATTACCGGGGGTCTCGGATGTGTCGCAGGCGATAAGCCTTATAGGGCAAACAGCGCGACTTGATTTCAGAGAATTTTTACCTAGCGCTACGATATCAGCGACAGTGGAATCGACGCCATCAGCCTTCATTGTCCCGACACTTGCAAATACGAAATCTGTCGGAATTACTGGAAAAGATTTAAAGCGTGCGAGTATTGATTTTAGTCAAAATACTGGTGAACCGCAGGTAGCTATAGAGTTTACTTCTGAAGGGTCCAAAAAATTTAGCGACGCGACGACACGCCTTGTAGGCAAACGGCTTGCGATATTTTTAGATGATTTTCCTATTACGGCACCGAGAGTCGATACCGCAATTTCTGATGGACAAGCTGTCATCACGGGCAGCTTTACCCAAGACGCGGCAAAGGCACTTTCATTGCAGCTTAATGCCGGAGCATTGCCTGTATCCGTCTCAGTTGTAGAGCAGAGAACGGTAGAAGCCACACTTGGCAAAGAGTCAATTGTCAAAAGTATTCGAGGGGGCATAGTAGGGCTTTGTATGGTCGCACTTTTTATGGTCTTTCAGTACGGCAAGCTGGGGATTATCGCGAATTTTGCACTTCTTTTGTACGGTCTTTTGGCTCTTGGTGTTTTTCGACTATTTGGTATTACATTAACTCTTCCCGGTATTGCCGGATTTATTCTCTCTATCGGTATGGCGGTTGACAGTAATATTTTAATATTTGAGAGATTTAAAGAAGAAAAGCGAGCAGGAAAACCATGGCACATTGCGATGGAGCAAGGATTTGGGAAAGCGTGGGATAGTATTAGGGATGCAAATGTGACGACTATTATGACATCATTAATTCTATATAATCCAGCCAATTTGGCAGTACTGCCATCATCAGGACTCGTGAGAGGATTTGCAGCGACACTTCTTATTGGAGTGTTGATTAGTTTATTTACAGGCATTGTTGCAAGCCGCACATTTATTAGAGTTCTCTATAAAGAACGAAGTAACGAAGTAACGAAGTAACGAAGTAACGAATATGATTAACTTTACAAAATATATTTGGCTTTATTTTACTATTTCAGCGATTGTGCTTTTATCTGGTGCATACTCGTTAGTACGATTTGGATTGCGTCCTTCTATAGACTTTGTCGGTGGAACGCTTGTTGAGATGAGAGTCCCGTCAACTATTTCTTCAAATGACGTTGCTACATCCGCAATCGCGATGGGGATGGAAGTAAGTAGTGTACAGAGATCAGGGAAGGATACGTTTCTAGTACGAACCAAAACCGAGACAGATCTACGAGTGAACACATTGGTTCAGTCAATTGCTTCAGGATCGGCAGTTACTCTGTTGCGAAAAGAAACAGTTGGTCCGGTGCTTGGGAAAGAATTATTGACCAAAGCAGGTGTTGCAGCAGTATTAGCCATTGCCGTTATTCTTCTTTATGTGGCGTATGCATTTAAAAGTATAAAATATGGAGTATCCGCAATCGTGGCACTTATCCATGATGTCCTTGTGGTAGTAGGTATGTTTTCTTTGTTTGGACATTTTTATGGCGTAGAGGTAGATACATTGTTTGTCACTGCAGTACTCACCGCTATGAGTTTCTCAGTGCATGACACAATTGTCGTGTTTGATAGGATACGCGAATATTTACGTCGGGATAGATCGCGACCATTTGAAGAGCTCGTAAATGTCGCACTCACAGAGACGATGAATCGCTCTGTCACTAATTCATTTACCATTATCTTTATGTTAGTCGCGCTTATTTTGATGGGAGGCGATAGCATCAGGTGGTTTATCGTGGCACTTCTTATCGGCACGATTTCAGGGACGTACTCCTCGCCATTTATCGCGACGCCAGTACTTCTTCTCTGGCACCGATGGGAAGAGAGGAAGAAGCATTCGTAGTTTTCTAAATTTCTTTAGATTTCTTTAAGTTCTCCTGCGAAGCAGGATCTGGCTTCGCCAGACTCGTTAATCGTTTCAGCAGAGTCTCTCGTTCGTTGGCAAGTGTGCCAGCCTCAACCTCAGCAAATAGTGTATCAAGGGTATGGCCTATAATTCTTCCTGGACCTATAGCATAAATTTGCATCACGTCATGACCGTTTATGAGTAGGTCTGATACACTAAATGGTTGCTTTTGCACTTCCTCGAGTCGCTTCTTATAAAGCTCGAGTCTCCATGATGTCTCTCTTGCGCCACCACCTAAGCGGTCGCCTATCCTGAGTGCTAAAATATCAGTGAGATTTTCTTGGCCTACGTGTCTTATAAATCTTCGCAGTGCTGAATCCGTTTGCCGTTCATCAACCGTGAATTGATGCCAACGGACAAGCGTGGTCACCTTGTCCGCTTGAGCGCGTGAGAGTCGAAGCCTTCGCACGATTTCGCGCGCTAGTTTTGTACCGGCAACTTCGTGGTTATAAAATGTGAGTACACCCTCAGCTGTTTTATTAAAAGTCATTGGTTTACCCAGATCATGAATCAGGGTAGCAAGCCGAACGATCGGATTAGTGGAAGGACAAAATTTGAGAGCCATCACAGAATGAGTGCCTACGTCATAGAGATGATGGCGCTTGGGACTTTTTTGTGGAGTTTCAAATGCTATTTCAAGCTCTGGCAAAATGTATGTGAGTAGACCTACATTTTTAAGAATGATCATCGCGTCAGCTGCATGATCAGATCCCAATATTTTTAAAAACTCGTCGCGTATTCGTTCGTTTGCAATTTTCGTGAGAAGCTTTGCATTGTCAAGAATTGCTGCGGTAGTTTTAGATTCTATGATAAATCCAAGTTGTGCTGCAAATCGAACAGCCCGCATCATGCGGAGTGCATCTTCAGCAAATCGTTCATTTGGATTACCTACTGTTTTTATAAGGTGTGCTGTAATATCTTTTTGTCCGTCATACGGATCTGTCAATTCTTTACCATCATATGCTATAGCATTTATAGTGAAGTCGCGTCTTGAGAGATCCTCAAGCAATGTTTTTCCCCACACGACATTGTCCGGGTGTCGATGATCGGTATATCCCTTTTCATTTCGAAACGTCGTGATTTCAAATATATCCTCAATCTCTTGTTCTTTTTGTGTTAACTGTGAGCTGTCAACTGTTAACTGTTTTCTAATTTTAATCCCTACTGTCCCAAACTGATTATCATAAAAGCTGTCGGGAAAAAGAGAAAGAATTTGTTCAGGTGTTGCATCGGTCGTGAAATCCCACCCCTTTGTTTCTTTTCCTATGAGACTGTCTCTTACAGACCCACCCACAGCAAAGCATTGATGCCCTGCATTTTTTAGGGTATCTATAATCAGTAGCACCGATTGAGGAAGAAGTATCATATGCATAGTATAACTCAAAGGCCCTCAGACTTTAAATTCCTTTAAGATCCTTTAAACTCCTCTAGTCTTATGAAATTTCTGATGGTAACATAGGGTGTTATGAAGACATGGCAAATTGCACATACATACGATGATAAGGATTTTGAGATTAATCGATTTATAGAGGAGCTTCTCGTTCGTCGGGCAGTTACAACAAAGTCCGAACGCAACGAATTTTTATCTCCCATAAATCCCATGGAGTTTACGGCCAAAGATGTAGGGGTTAATCAGGATCAATTGAATAAGTCTCTTACGCGAATTCTTGAAGCGATAGAAAAAAAGCAATCAATTGTTGTATACGCAGATTACGATGCAGATGGCGTTACGGCAGGGGCAATATTGTGGGAAACATTGTGGTCAATGGGAGCGCGAGCAATGCCATATATTCCTCATAGAGTAGATGAAGGGTATGGATTGTCGTTAAAGGGGATAGATAATGTAAGAGAACAATTTGATCCGGCACTCATTATCACTGTCGATCAAGGGGTGACCGCGCATGAAAAAGTAGCATATGCCAAAAGCTTAGGAATAGAAGTAATTGTCACAGATCATCACGTGTTGCCGCAAACTTTACCCGATTGCCTTATGGTTCATACGACGATGTTATCAGGGTCTGGCGTGTCGTGGTTTTTGGCGAAAGAGATATTACAAACGAAAACCCCACTTCGTCCGCGCCAGGGGCGGAACTTCGCGGGGCAAGAAGAACATGAAGATCGATTAGCGTTGGCAGCCATTGGCACAGTTGCTGATTTGTTGCCTTTGACCGGGGTGAATCGATCAATCGTAAAATACGGGTTGGAGGCGATGCGAAAAACAAAAAGGGTAGGGTTAGTGGCATTATTAAAGGAGTCCGGTATCATAAAAGACAGTATTACTCCGTATAATATCTCTCATGGATTAGCGCCCCGTCTTAATGCTGTGGGCAGACTTGAGCACGCTATTGATGCATTACGACTTTTGTGTACAAAAAATGAAGAAAAAGCAGCGATGCTTTCAGAAAAATTAGGGTTTACGAACAAAGAACGGCAAAAAATTACAGAGGATACAGTCATTCACGCGAAAGGATTAGTGGTTGAAGATGATGCCAAGTTATTGTTTGTTGGTGATGCTTCATATAACCAAGGAATTATTGGCCTCGTTGCTGGAAAACTAGTAGAGCAGTACTATAAACCATCCATTGTCGTATCAATCGGTGAAGAATTTACGAAAGCGTCGGCGCGATCAATCGTCGGGTTTAATATCGTGGAAGCGATACGTGAGTGTCAGGATTTACTTATCGACGTTGGTGGTCATCCTATGGCAGCGGGATTCACTGTTGAAACAAAAAATATTGATGCACTAAAATTAAAATTATTAGAAATAGCTAAGCGGGATATTTCAGAGGAAATGCTTCTGAGAAAATTACGAGTAGACGCAGAAATTCCGTTATCAGTTGTAACGTTGGATTTGTATAATGCAATTCAACAATTATCTCCGTTTGGTCAAGGAAACTATGAACCAGTGTTTGCAACGAAGCAAGTGAAGGTTACTGAAGCTCGTTTAGTAGGAGCAACTGGCAAACACCTCAAACTTCGTATTTCTTCCCAAACTTCCCTAACTTCCTCAAATTCCCTAATTTTAGATTGTATCGCATTCGGTATGGGGGATTTGTATGGGAAATTAAACGAAAAGCCATTGGTTGATATTGCGTATGGCATAGATCTCAATGTCTGGAATGGCACGAAAAAGTTACAGTTAGTGGTGAAGGATATCCTATTGTAGGATGTGCTGTTGT
>CAYHQC010000036.1:0-8347 GCA_964358845.1 uncultured Gammaproteobacteria bacterium
TCCAAACGCTTCATCGTGGAAAAAACAATCAGCTAATTGGCAACAGGTCTAATATCTCACGATCCCTCTCAATCCTCTCAAAGTCCTTTAAACCCCTCTAAAGGAATCTATAGGAACTTACAGGATTCTACAGGAGAAAATCAAAACACTGTCACTTCTTTTCCTACATTCCTTCAAAATTCTGTAGCTTTCTCTAAAGGACATCCATTCAGGTTTGGCTATCCTCCTGTCGACAATGTGACCTACAAGGATTTATCCTACGAAATTTTTATAGAACTTATAAACAAAACTAGTTGGCATTTACGTCGCCTCGTCGTATCACTAGAAGATAAACTTGAAAAAGATCAAAAGTTTTACTATATAGAAAAGGCCAGAGTACGGAGTAACTTAAAGTTTCGTCGATAAAATCCTCTAAATCCCTTAATTTCCTCTAAAGGACTTTAAAGGATTATAGAGGAGTTTAATAAAGTTCGTCTGCTTTGAAAATCAATCCAATTTCTTTCTTTGCCGCCTCAATACTATCTGATCGGTGCACGACATTGTGAGGCTTATCTACTCCATAGTCTTTACGTATTGTGCCAACAAGTGCTTCTGCTGGATCAGTCGGACCGCAAATATCAAATACTTTTTGTATCGCGTCATCGCCTGAAAGCACCATGGCCACAATGGGACAACTCATCATTTGTGCAGACAATTCTGGGAAAAACGGCTTGTCTTTGTGATGACTGTACCAAACATCTAAAATGGGTTGTGTAAATTGAACCAATTTTAGACCGGACAATGTCAAACCTGCACGTTCAAATCGATCAATAATTTGGCCAACTACTTTCTTCTCCATCCCGTCTGGCTTTATAAGGACTACTGTTTGTTCCATGAATTATCAGTATAGCATCTGCGCAAAGAAAAAAACATATCTTGAAAAGATCAAATTTAAACCGTACAACAATGATATACATCATGGGATATGCTTACGTCATTGCAAAAATTGAAGGAAGAACTACAAGAATTCCTGTCACCGTCCCCGAACATCACTTCTCTGATACGATAGTAAGTCATAATAAACGCATCTTAGATCTCATTAGTGACCGTATGCGAGGAATGCGCATTACAGAATGGAAAATTGAAGAAGGAACCGATGCATCGATACAAGATGCACAAGCATTTGACGCGATTCGCAAGTCTCGACAATCCATAGGTCAGTCGACAGAAATAAAGGATCTCTTATCACCTCGATTCAAAAATCGTAAACGCAATAAATATGCACAATTTTCAAAAATAAAATAATATTTAATTGACAGGGTTGAACCCTGTCATCCTGTCATAGGAAATAAGATCACTATCACTTTTCTTTATGTCTTGGCCCGCCTTCATACATATATCCATAACCCCTTGTTATTCTTCCTGGAAATTTTTTATGAAGAGCAGACATTGAAAACCAAACAGAATCTTCAGATGTTCCAAGAAGGCTAGCCAACTCTAGCCCAGTCATTCTTCTTGTCTGAATCTGTTTTAATATATGATGCTCCTTCGGAGTCACCGGAATACCATCAAATAACAATTTCGGTTTTTTATTCATAAACACCTTTCTTATCCTTACCTTCTTGCCATAGTTGGCAATGTAATTTCAGGGTCGAATACTCGTTTGTTGACCTCACGTTCAAGGATGGCGAACACCTCTTCTTTTGTATTCATGCCATCGATTTCGATAAGCTGGCCAATTTTACGCAAGCTTTCTACCATTGGGATGACATGCGTACGATATTCCTCAAGTCTTACCGCGTGAACCTCTGGCGTGTCATCTATGCGTCCCTCATTGCGCGCCGCACTTCGCAGAAATGTTTCTTCATCTGTAGCTTCCATACATACTATATGAAGCTTGGAATTCGTATCTTTTGCTATTTTTTTAAAACCGTCTAGTTGTTCAAAACTACGTGGAGATCCCGCGATGACCAATAACTTTTTTCCATCAGAAATTTGTTCTTTAATGACAGCGCTTAACATCTCTACAATCTCAGGATCCGGTAATTTAATACCATTCTTTTCCATTTCTATATAGGGCCCAATAAGAGGCCAAAACCGATGTGCTTCCCCTTCTTCGCGTACCGCACGGATGATATGGCCGGTAGAAATTTTGACTGCTTGCGGATGGGCTGCGACGAGAAGATCGGCTTGTGTATCTTTGCCGGCGAGAGGTTTACCGATAATAGCGAAAATTGTCGGCTGCACAGAACGTGAGTATACCCTATAGTGCACTTTCACGCAATAATCTTTTAACGTGACCGAAGTGAATACTGCTTTCTAGCCATGACAGCACTATGCACACCATTCTCTACAGCAATAAATGTAGTGTCAAGCTTTCCCTCCCGCTCTATGCCACATATCTGAGTCAATATATCCCCTGTCGCAATCTGAAACGCTTTTATACGACTGTCCTGTCTCCACAAAGTTACCGAATCTATACGATATTTCGCATACGTTGCCATCAATTCACGTTCACCCTGAGAGAGCAATTGATTATTCTCTAAAATACGACGTATACTCACACGTAAGCGTTTCGCCTCAGCAGCGTCTATACGTAGTCGTTTTTGAGAATTATGAGCCAAAGACATTGTGTAAGTATGCCTCTATTACCCTGATTTCGCAACTTTTTTCTTAAAAAACGTTGTTTGACAAATTTAGCCTCAAAAGGCCAGGCCTTTCGAGGCTAATAATATCAATGATGCATGTCCTAGATCCAAGCACGTCACATAAACTTGAATATGGGGCCATACATCATATATAATTACAATATGAGCGTAATAAAAAATAAAGAAGAAACAAATTATACAACAGCCAAAGATCTTACAGCACTAAACAAAACAATTATCACGAATCTCGTACCACAAATTATTCATAAAGATGACTTGGTGACGTTATTTAAAGATATGCTTGCCCCAATGAGTGATGCGTTGGAAAAATCAGAGAAAGCGATCACAGAAGCTCGACCGCCTCGACCTACCCGACAAAATCCTAAATAAATCAAATAGTCAGTAAATCTACCAACTTTTCCTCTCTTGGCTTGTTCCACACTAAAGACATGTTGAGCGTCTCTGTTTTCAAATACTTTTTTGCCAATGCATTTATGTCATCTTTTGTTATAGCTTGTATCTTTTCGATATAGTCATCAATGTTTAAAAGCGGCATATCAAAAAGCTCCGCCCTCCCATACCACTCAGAAAAAAATTCCGGATCTTCACTTTTAAATGCAAACAGGGCGATTAATCGCTTTTTCGCAATAACTAGCTCTTCATCAGTCACCCCGCCGTCTCGAACTTTTGATAATTCAAAAAGAATTGCTTTCGTGGCTTCTTCGACTTTTGTCGTAGCCACACCAGCATAAATATCCCAACTCCCTACATCTTCATACGCGCTACCGCCACTTCGCACGTGATAGCAAAGCCCCCGCTTTTCACGAATTTCTTTGAACAATCGACTCGTAAAGGAAATGCCCATGATAAGATTAAATAAACTCCATGCAAATCGATCCTCACTCTTTCGTGAAAATGTCCGGACGCCAAGGGTCATATGTGCTTGACTTGCGTCAGGCTTGGTGACGACGACTAGCTCTGGCTTCGTTTGTGATGATTGAACAATCTCTATATCCCCTGTAGGGACATTTGGCAAAACGCTGAACCATTCTTCAACTTTTTTTGTAATCTCCGAAGCCCGACTATCATCTATATCACCTGATAAAATAACAACCATTTTTTGCGGCTGATACCATGCATTGTGATACGTAAGTAATTCTTTACTTGTAATACTGCGCATACTTTTTTCTTCGCCGATGATGCGCATGCCAAGCTTAGTACCTTTATAAAGCAAGGAATGATACGCTTCCTCCACTTTGGCCGCCGGCTCGTCTTCGTATCGTTTCATTTCTTCAAGTATCACGTCGCGCTCTTTATCCACCCACTTTTGATCAATACGCGGATGTAAAGAAAGCTCTTTGTTGATCTCAAGCGCTAACTCCCAATCAGTGCCTAGTGCTTTATTGTGATAATTGGTGATATCTATATCCGTGTATGCGTTTTGAAGACCGCCGATTTTTTCTATCGTATTGACGTCGTCGGTCGTCGGATATTTTTCTGTGCCTTTAAAGACCATGTGTTCCAAAAAATGACTAATCCCGTTTATTTCGTGGGTTTCATACCGACTCCCAACCCCTACCATAACGGCTGTAGCGATACTGTGGACATCAGGCCGAGGGACAAGGATCAAACGCACACCGTTTTTTAGCGTAATTTTTTTATAGGGAAGTGGAGGTGTCATTGAGTAGTATTCTAACAGGAGAATGATTTCTTATCTAGTATTGATCCACTTCTATACCTTTTGCCTATCTTGACCGAGCACCACGTCTACCATGTATAAAGAGTATAGAGAAAATTTGGGGAACTATGGCAATCGAACGAAACAATTATCGACTCGATGTGGTCACATCGTCCCCTGCCCGCACTGACGCTTTTAGAACACTTTTGGGGCCGCAACGCGTACGTCAAGTCCTCCCGCACTTTACCGAAGATGTCATCAGAAAACCAGATGCACAAAAACCTCATGAATGGCCGATGGAAATGGCCGAACGAAAAGCGCTTCAGGATATCGCCGCTCTTATGGTGTTAAGTTACGTCAATCAAACGGTTGAGACAGGACATATAGAAGACGTACATGTAAAAGGAAGACGCGTCATCCGGCTTTATTCTGATACCGTCAATATCGCATTTGCAGACGATATGTCAGACGAACAAACAATGATTCTTGAAAAGCCAAAAAGTGTCTCACAATGGCTCACGGACGCCAAGGGCGGCGCTATGGTAATGTCCGGCAAAAACTTTGAAATATGTACCGCCCTTACAGCCATTGATATGACCGACACAACGCTACATCCTACAACAATACTTATTCGCATAAGCGGAAAAATGAAACCATTTACGACCTCCGACGTACGGCAGTATATCCAAAAATATGGGGAAGAAAATATACTCAAATCCGCAAGCGGGATTTCATTTATCAATGAAAAAGCAGATCTTTTTGACACCAGCCAACCGTTACGGGTATACACGCAAATAGATCCTGAAACTCCACCAAATCTGATGTTTGAACTCCCCGACTGGACTAATCTTCCCCAAAAAGATAGATTGCGAATTCTTTATGGCGCGATACCGGAAGCACTAAACATTGTGATAGACAACTTTCATCCAGCCTATCCGCCAAATGAAAAAAACGGCCGCGCGTTATAAATCAAATAGATACACAAAAATGCCGATCATACAATCTACACCAGAAACCGAACCAACAATCATATACCATCCAAATCGCATACGTATCCCAGAAGTATTACACTCACGTCTTCCAAGAAGTATACACGAATTAGAATCAACTCCTTTTGGTGCAAATCTTGTCATCCAATCTGGTCATAGTGTCAAAAGCTGGCTCCATAGACAACTCTATGGCGCTAATCAGGAAACAATCATTCCGCTCGATATCCAAACGACAATTCACGCAGGAATGTACCGTTTTGACGTAGTAGGTCCGGACATCGATTTTGCAATGAAACTACTATTTCAACCTAACGAAATAAAAAATTCCCGAGGCGTGTATACCCGTCAAGCCACGATAAGCCACTGTCAGGGCACCTTACTTTTATCTCATGCATCTTTTTAGACCTTCAACACGAAATTCGTACAATCCGATCTGAGCATCAACTCTTTCATAAATCTCGCGGTGAATCGCCGTGTCCTATAAATGTCATACGGGAATTAGGAATATTTGATCCACTCCCCCCTGGCACAACTCTCAACACAACCCCCTAGCCTTCTCCCCAACCCACTCCCTAACGCCTTTCTTATCAATGCATAATTCCGTACGATTGGTGTATCGGCCGATACTCAAATCGTACATAGTTTCAGATACAACGAATTTGCTCTCTCGCTAGACCAATTCTTGGGCAGCAACTCAAATGGCAATTGTGGATCATCAACAATGATATGGTGAAATTCAACAGCCAACTGAAATTTCTGTATCGATTTTTGCGACGCAAGGGAAATAAAATCTTTATATCGATCGTTTAATGATTGTAATCCATATACCCGCTCCAACAATCCCTGCAGTCCTTCTTCTCCCACAGCTCCGTCTTTACCAAGTTTTGACACGAGAACTGTGCCATCAATACCCCGCTCGCGCATAAAATCGTCCAACAATTTACGAGGGTTATACGGCGTAATCCACAAACTTTCTTGAAGTCTCGCGCACCCGACAGTTTTTAAATATCGACGAAGCAAATCCCGCGACGTGTGCCGAATCTCGGGTATGTCATAGGAAATAAGATATAAATAGCCGTCCCACGGACGAGTCGTCTGATAAACAGGCAATAGTGCTGCAATCCTTTCTTTTCCAATTTTCGTAATTTCTAACTCTGTTTTACTATACGGTGCTTTCTTTATATATCCTTGCCGACGAAGTTTCGAAATAATTTGTTTGAAACTCTCATAATTAAATTCTTCCAGAGCCTCGTGAGCACCTCGAAACATCTGATGCGCGCCATAACTAGACTTTGATACCCCTATACTCGCGCCTTGAAGATAAATAAACCACAATACGGTGTTTACAGCACTCCCTATCAAGCCATCTGTAGCCTTCAAAACAAATTCTTTCGTTTTTGAATTCATACCATTTCCACTATGTACGATTGATGTATCGGCCGATACATCATTTGTACATGTTTATTATTAACTATATAATAGTTTTATTTTAATAGTCAATCAAACAGTCAACCTTTCAAGCAAGCAGACAAAAAACAAACAAGAAATCAGTCCAGCAGTCGCTCTTGCCATCTTGGTATTACTATTTGGCTATAAAAAATACATCACTCACCCTCCCCTTGATACTTATTCCTTGATACATGATACTAATAGTATGTCACCAGATGATATTCGAGAACGCATAGAAGCACAGGTCGTCGACGTTATAAAACTTAAAGTTGAAAACGAAGAGATGACCGAAGAACGCGCGCAAGAGCTTGCTGCACGCGTGTTGGAACTTCTAAAGCCCAACATGTCTCTTGAGGATCTCTACAAAGCACTCCCCAAGCTTGATGACAACTTTTCTGAAGTTTCTCCCATCATCATCCCCTACCTTCGCGACTATGAAGAGGGAGTTACGAAAAAAGCAGCGTTTCAGGTACGTGATCTGATACTATCCGGCCACCTTAAAGAAGCCCAAGATTTGGCAGATCGAGTGATAAAGCAGGATGTGAAACTCGTGTGGACTGGGAGCTCTAAGCCTTCGTAATGTGTCCTGCGAAGCAGGATCTAGCTTCGCTAGAGACAGGAAGTGCGAATCCTACGTAATAAATATATCATTCTCAATTATGATGATATATTTAGTTACTGTTTAAAATACTTCTTTATACTTGTACCCTCCTTGACGAACTATCACAAACTGTCCTAGTGTAGTATATATGCTGGGTAGTAGTATTTCGACATGCTTCGAGTATTGCCGAAATATAGATTGCCCGCGCATACCGTGAAACATTATTTACGAAAGGAAACTGAAATATAGACAGCGTAATAAGGCAATAGTCGAAATTTCACTACCCAGTATGGATCAACAATCTGCCATAGAGACGTTTATTGATCAACTCATTACCGAAAAGTTTGCACAATCACCCCTTGATGACGCGACGAAGGCGGATATCAAAGCTGAGTTGGCCGACAAATTAAACCAATACATGACCCTTCGTACGATTGAAGTAGTAAGCATCAATCACCCGGAAGCAGTCGAGGAGCTCTCAATCCTTATAAAAACCGACCCAAGTGCCGACAAAGTAAATGAGTTTATCACATCCCGGGTGACTGACCCTGATGCACTCGTTTCCCAAATCCTTACTGACTTTCACGAACTATACATAGGGAAAAAAGATATTACAAATTAACTAAGTAACGAAGTAACCAACTAACGAAGTAACTCTTATGGCCGAACCAATACTAAATCCTATCCCAAATCCTGAAGCTTTACACCCAAAACAGCTTATCATCGGTGATACGCCTGTGTACTTCACCACGCCGCAGATGATAGACGGGAAAACGGTGGAATCGTTTCTCGTTTTGGATTCTGACACCCGGGCAAGCGCCATCACTGGCATTGGCACCGCCACAATTCTTATGAAAGAGCCATCGAGAAAACAAGGTGAAAGGGGCACTCTTGTCGACAAACCACTCCTTTTTTCCAATAAAATGGATCCCGTGGAATGGGACAAAGTCTCCGGCATTCGCTATACCGATGCGAATAATGAAATGCACGATATTTCTAAAGA
>CAYHQC010000037.1:0-8139 GCA_964358845.1 uncultured Gammaproteobacteria bacterium
CTGTCATGGAAGACAATGAGCTCTCCCTCAACACGCACCTTATGGATCAGCAAATTATTGATATAAAAGGGAACAAAGTGATACGGGTAAACGACGTCGCGATACAGGAAAAACCATACTACATCATCGCAGGCGTAGACGTAGGGCTCTTGGGGATTGCCCGCTGGATGCATATCGAGCAAGTGATCAACAAATACATCCTGTCTCTGTTTGGCACGTCTATGACGTCGAACTTTTTGCCGTGGGATGATATCCAACCGGTCGAACTCTCGCGCGGCAAAGTTGTTTTGAAAAAAGAAGAAACGAAACTCACGCGCCTCGCCCCTGAAGATCTCGCAGACCATTTGGAACGATTGTCGGTCAAAAACTTATCCAAGATTCTTGACCTGCTGCCTACCGAATACGAAGCCGAGGTGATTGCTAATCTCAACCTTGGACGCCAACACATCCTGTTTCGCAGCCTCAAACCTAACCGTGCCGCACGAATACTGGCTAAAGCGGATCCTGATGAGGCGGTCGACATTTTATTGACCCTCTCTCCTAAACGCAGAGAGCAAATTATGGCTTCCCTTGATGAAGAAACCAAGGCCAATGTCGACGCCCTCATGCCCCTGACCAAAACAGATCTTGGAAATCTTGCTACCAATGAATTTTTCACCGCTGATCCTGAAGAAACGTGTGCAAATGTGAAAATGAGACTCAAACAAACCGCTGATTTTTCTGGCCTCCACTACATCTACGTCATCAACAAAAAATCAGAACTCATTGGCGTGTTTAATCTCCATGAATTACTGCTGCAAGTTAACGACATGCCGGTCTACAAATTTATGGCACCAAACGTCATCACGATATCGCTGACTACCCCGCCAACATTGGCTTTAAAAAAGATGATAAAGTTTAAATTCTTTGCGTTGCCGATAATAAACGAAAAACGCCAGATGATAGGACTTGTGACTATAGACGATCTAGTTGAAGGCATACACCCGAATCTACTATATCAATAGGAGTTATTCTAAGTATAACTCCTTCTAAACTGATCCTCTAAGAATCGGATCGAGCAAGAAGGGTATATATGAAACGTTGGATGAAGTATTGGACAAAACGGATGCTTTTTATCGCGGCTCTGATGGGGCCTGGGATTATCACGGCTGTGGCTGACAATGATGCGGCGGGCATCTCGACCTATTCTCTGGCGGCTTCTAACTTTGGCTATCAAATACTCATAATTCTTATCCCTATGACGATCCTTCTTGCCGTTACTCAAGAAATCGGGGCACGGATCGCAATTGTGGCAGAAAAAGGATTAGCAGACCTTATACGCGAGCAATTTGGGGTACGGGTCGCACTTTGGATGTATGGATTGCTCTTTTTTATAAACCTGGTTGTCATCATTACGGATGTCAGTGGTATAAAATCTGCATTAGCACTCTTTGGGCTTAATCCGCTTATCACTCTGCCCCTAATCATTGCTGGATTATATTTTTTTGTCGTCCGGACAAGCTATTCTACGATTGAAAAGTTTTTCTTTATCCTGATCGGATTTTATCTTACCTACATCGCATCTGCATTTATGGCCAAACCCGACTGGAGCGTGGCAGTAACGTCACTTTTTGTACCGACAGGTACTCTTTCTCCCGCGTTTCTCTACGTCTCAATAGCTGTTCTTGGTACGACGATTACTGCATGGGGGCAGTTTTTCATAAACTCGTATGTTAAAGACAAACGGCTCTCGGTCGACACTATGAAATACAACAAAATAGAGGTTTACGCCAGTGCAATTCTGACAAACGCTCTCACCTTTTTTATCATGGTGGCGGTGGCTGTAGCAATATTTCAGCAAAATATCCAAATCACCAGTGCGGCAGATGCGGCTATGGCCATAAAACCATTTGCAGGCAATTTAGCGGGTATGATGCTTGGTGTCGGCCTCCTTATCGCAGGTATTTTGGGATGTGTGATCGTCTCGTTAACAACTGCCTACGCTTTTTCTGAATTTTTCGGCTATTCAGGAAGTTTGGATGAAGATTTTCATAAAAGCAAGCTGTTTTACTCTACCCTTCTTGTGCAATTGGTTATCGCCACTCTTATCGTGATGCTTCCGCAGATATCACTTTTTACCATATCGCTTATCGCCAACTTCATAAATGGTATTTTTCTACCCGTGGTATTCTTTTTCCTTTACAAAATTGCCAATAATGAATCGGTCATGGGCCAGTACAAAAATAATCACTGGCAAAACTTCATGCTGATGGGATCATCAATCGTGATCGTGATCGCAACGGGTGTGAGTGTGGTGGGAAGTGTGTTGGGGTGGTGATTTTCCAATCAAACAATATATATGGCAGAACAATTTGATTACTCTTTGCCCATAATATTTCGTATACCGCTTGGCGAAAATGCATGGGTGCAGGGATCTATAGATAAACGAGATGGCAGAGTTGAAGCACAAAGCTTTATCCATGCCAGAAAAAAAGGAAACGAAGGAATGCAAGCGGTAGAAGCGGAAATAAAACTTCAGGCTAAAAAACTTAAACGTCCCATAACTCATAAAGTGTATGCGACAAACAAAGGATCACGAGCGCTCCTTCAAAGAATCAGCGGATATACCTATATAGGAATCGAAGATGGCGAAGATGTTTACGAAAAAACATTCACACCTTATTAACAAGCTTTGGCAAAGTTTGTCAATAGCACCCTCTTTTATGTTCATTCCACCATGGTTTTTGCCAGCGTCACTGCTTGAGAGCGAAAAAATTTCTTAAGCTGCACAAGCGTGAGAGACTTGCGCATACGTGGTAAAAATGTAAAATTTTCGACGGCTAAAAAATCTGATGAGATTAACAATGGCTCTATATCCATACGAAATTTTTCGGCAACTCCCTGACGCAAATCCCAAAAAGTAAATTTTTGTAAGAGAAAATATAAGTCAACGAAGTCTTTGACCTCCTGACGTTGGGTGATCGTTTGTAATTTATTTACAGCGATATCGATAAGACTATCCACTTTTAAATTTCCGATATGCTTCTTTGATATTTCAATTTGTGGATATGGATACTGGGCAAAATCTACTTTGAGCTCTTCACCATCAGGAAAATGTAGAACATAGATAAAAACAGGATCAACCACTCGAGTCGTGATCATTCCTTTTTTTCCAACGATGTTTGATAGAATCGGATATATTTTTTCGCTCTCCCAACGATTTTTTGAAAATATATCAATATCCTCACTATCTCGATGATGAAGATAAAACGAAGAAAGTGCCGTACCACCGGTAAAATATCCTTGATTTGTAATATAGGTATTTTGACTGAACGCTTTTAGAACAGCGGCCTGCTTTTTGGTGAACTGAGGTATTTGCCCCATATGAGTAACTCAAATAAGCTTTTAATTTTAGGAAATAGTTGTAGTTTCTCCCAATATTTTTTTACATCGGAAAGCTTAATCTTTTCCTCTGGTTCGGGTCCGTAGTTTAACGTACGCTCGAGGATTTTGATGCGTCCAGCTTCGGTTTTTTCCAATTCTTTGCGATCGTAATCCCAGATGAAAGCCATAACATAAGTATACCACACGCAATTTACATCCGCTCTACCGTCTCGATGCCAAGAATATTGAGGCCATTTTTAAGAACCTGTGCAACGGCTGAAGTGAGGGCAAGGCGATAAGAAGAATCACCAATTTTGTACATTGCATAAAAACTATTAAAGCTAGATGCTAATTCAAAAAGATATTTACAAAGCATGCTTGGGGCAAATGTGGCCGCGGCATCAGAGACAATTTGCGGGTAGAAATGGATGAGACGGGCGATGAGATGCTCCTCAGCGTTCAGTTTCCAGCCCTGCCTTGCCGGCAGGCAGGTATCAGTCTTCAGACTGTCTGACGACTGACCCGCTTCGCCGGAACTCCAGCGAGGCGAGCGACTGACGACTGACGACTTTTGTAAAACACTTTTACACCGTGCGTACGTATAGAGAAGATATGGCCCTGAGTCGCCGTCAAAAGAGACGGAGGCGTTTACATCAAAAGCCACATCTGACGGCAAGGAAACCCGAAGTAAACTATACTTTACCGCGGCAACAGCAGATTTTTCTGCAATTTCTTCTTTCTCTTGAGGAGAATATCTACTAGTTTCTGAAACAACCTGATCCTCCTTGCCCACCGAAGCTTTAGCGGAGGAGGGTTTAGAGTAGTTTGATTTATTTTTATCTATTAACTCGTAGATTGATACTTTAACTTCATCTAACAGGCCCTCGCCAGATAAAACTACCCCACTTCTGCTGCTCATTTTGCTTCCATCGGATTTGCGCACCATCCCATGACCCATATGCAGGGTTTTTTCTGCTAGCTCGGGTGCCACGTCTGCAAGGGCAGCCAACAATACTTTAAAATACTCATTGATTTCGTTTCCCGTCACGATAATGGAGAGATCATAGGGCCAATCGTCCTGTTTGGTGAGTGCTAAACCCAATTCCTTGGCTTCATAGGTCGGCAGACCCAATTTATTCATAAAAACACGGGTATGGAGACGCTTTTTCTCACCTCTATAGATAATTGCTCCGTCGCTTTCTTCAAACACCCCATCTGACACGTGATCGCGCACCAGCTTAGCCCCACGCTGCCCCACAACACTCTCAAAATAATATCCTTGAAATTTCGTGCCTAACCTTTGGTAAATACCTTCAAAGTAATCCAAACTCCACTGGCGGGTTTTTGTATAGAACGGATATATCGCAGGGTCTTTATCGTAAATTTTCTTGTTTAATAGACCAATTTCTTTCTTCACCTCGTCACTTTCTTCAAATGCCGCAGAACCAACGGCATACGCCGCGCCTAAAAATTTTGCCTTTTCCGGCAATGGTTCTCTTTCTAATTTTGAAATTTGGTCATTGAGGTTTGTGATTTGCAAAAGCCCATACATGGCTTTTGCCACATGCATCCCGACGTCGCCTTGATAGTTCACGCGGCGCACCGTGTGGCCCTGACTCTCTAATAATCGACTCACGGATTCTCCAACACTGTTGCTGTAAAGATGCCCGATATGAAATTCTTTAAACGGATTAGGATCGGTAAATTCAACGGTAACGCGCTTGAACCCAGTTGCAGAGCCTGTTCCATAGCGCTCCTTGCATTTTAGCACTTCGATGATACTAGTGCTAAGAGCAGACTCGGTCAAAAAGATGTTGATAAACCCCGGCGAGACCACATCAATATGATCTATAGCCTGTAATACATCATGACCTGCTAATTTTGCTGATATCTTTTGATTATATTTAATACTATTTAGATCCTGCATCTCGTGTCTGACCCGCTTCGCCGGAGCTCCAGCGAGGCGAGCGACTGATAGCTGATAACTGATAGCTTCCTTAACCTGTAGTGCTATTTCCATGGGAGATCGCTTTCGGCCAGAGGCCGATCCGCCTTGGGCGGAAGCTAACTTCATCGCTACATTTGTGGTGTAATCGCCATTGACTGGGTTTTCTGTGATTACCACGTCGACTACGACATCGACAACCCCTATGTCTTTCAAAATATGCTGAAATAATTGTTGGAGTTGATTTTTCATATATTTATCTCTACACTTACAAATAGGTGAAAGGCTTAGGCCTTGACCGCGGTACGCAAGACCGCTAAAGCGCAAGACACCTAATCAATGTCCAAATCATTATCAATAAAAAATAAAAAGTCATGGTTGAAAGTAGCATCTGGTATCTCTGGCAACCTTGCGGCAGGCTGGCTTGGTCTTATTTTAATAACACCAGGATTAGATCCGTCACTGAGCCTTAACAATCTTTTTAATTTGACAAAATCTCTTCTCATGGGTATAGTGTTTATATTACTCGCATATAGCCTCGAAAGGCAAACAGTATGAACGAACCGAATATTTGGCAAATCATGACAGGCGCACAGGTGTCTACAGCTCTCGTTCTTATCGCCGCGTCCCTCGTCTATATCGCCATCAAATTATCCGAAAAAAAACGACCATCCTAATAACGCGTCTTTTTTATCCAATTCCATTATCGCACAATTTTTCCTAAACAACGATATCTTATCATCTTTTGTATTTTAGCCTCGGAAGGCCTGGCCTTTTGAGGCTAAATATTACCGACCGCCCATGGTGAGAGCCAAAATAGCCTTCTGAACATGCAGACGATTCTCTGCCTGATCATATACCACAGATTGCGGGCCATCAATCACCTCGTCAGTAACCTCGACACCGCGATCTGCGGGCAAACAATGCATGTAGATTGCATCTTTTTTCGCACGCTTCATCATCTTCTCATCACAAATCCAACTTTTGTACTTGGCGGCAATCTTCGTACACTCCGTGGGGTCACTCGTCAAAACGAGCGGTCCCCAACTCTTGGGATACACCACATCAGCGCCATCAAATGCTTCTTTCATGCTGTGTGTAACCTCTATCGATCCGCCGGATACTTTTGCATTTTCCTTGGCCGTTTTCATAATCTCCGGCATAAGCGCAAACTCTTTGGGGTATGCCAAAGTAATATCGGCCCCAAACTTGGTTAACAGCAGTAAAAATGATTGCGGAACCGA
This sequence comes from uncultured Gammaproteobacteria bacterium, assembly GCA_964358845.1. GTDB lineage: Bacteria > Patescibacteriota > Microgenomatia > UBA10105 > UBA927 > UBA927. Next base: position 6,553 of record CAYHQC010000037.1, read on the forward strand.
GATTGGCTTGGTGTAGCTGTTCGCATATGCCCATGACATGACAATTTTTTTGCTCTTTAACGTCTTTTGGCCAGAGGCCAATCCGCCTTGGGCGGATTTCTCAAAAATGGTCATCAAATCCGCCATCGCCTGAAACGGATGATGAATGTCGCACTGCATGTTAAAAACTGGCACTGTCGAGTATTTGGCAACCTCACGAATGTATTGATTCCCTTCTCCCCAATCGCAGTGGCGGATCGCAAGTCCGTGGCCATAGGACGAAAGTATCTTACCGATTTCTTTCGCTGTATCACCATGGGCAATTTGAAGTTTATCCGACGGCAGATCGTGGGAGTTCCCGCCCAAATGATCCATGGCAGCTTCAAAACTCGTACGCGTACGCGTTGAGCTAAAAAAGAATAGTAAATAGAGTGTCTGATGTAGTAGATACGGTGTCGGCTCTTTCATCAGAAACTTCTTTTTCAAGTCAAATGCCACTTCTATCGCTGTCTCTAATTCTTCTTTCGTCCAATCCTGCTCTGAAATAAAATCTTTGCCGAATAATTGTGTTTTCATATATTCACCCGCCGCTCAAGCGCTCTTTGCGCCGCGCTACGAATAGTAGGTAAGGCGTAAAGGAAGCTTAGGCGGGCCTCCTCATAAGATACACCATCAGACCCTTCTGCGCATGAAGTCTGTTGTGAGCTTGACTGTAGACCACTGACTGCTTGCTGTCAAATACTTCTTTTGTCACTTCATTCCCTAAATACGCAGGCATATCGTGCATAAAAATTGCATCCGATTTTGCTAACTTCATAAGTTTGTTGTTGACCTGATACGGCGGAAATATCTTTAAGCGCTTTTTCTTTTCTCCCTCATCACCCATCGAGACCCACGTATCAGTATAGACAACATCAGCACCTTCCACCGCTTCTTTGGGATCATGCACCTCTGTGACACTTCCCCCTGATAACTTTGCTAATTCCTTCGTTTTGGCAACAATCTCGGGCTTCATGGTGTACCCTTTCGGACCGGCCGCGACAAAATGAATCCCCAACAAACTGCTTGCAAGCGCCAAGGAATGCGTCACATTATTCTCACAATCCCCGACATAGGCAAGTTTGAGACCTTTAAACTTCCCTTTATATTCAAAAATCGTCATCATGTCCGCAAGGATCTGGCACGGATGCTCGAGATTAGAAAGACCATTAATGACCGGAACCGATGCATGCTTTGCAAGCTCTACGACCGTATCGTGTTTAAATACACGCGCCATAATCATGTCTCCCATGCCAGAGAGCACCTTGGCCGCGTGCTCGACGAGCTCGCGCTTCCCGAGTCCAATATGCTCCGGCCCGAAGTAGAGGGCAGACCCTCCTAGTTGCGTCATACCGATTTCAAACGACGCATGCGTACGCAGACTCGGCTTCTCAAAAATCATAATAAGAGTCTTGCCGGCAAATATCGGCGGATTATGACCCGTTTTTTTGAGCTGTTTTTTCAATTTTATCGCAATACCGAATACCATCTGAAATTGATCAGCCGTAAAATCTATTATTAGACCTGTTGCCAATTAGCTGATTGTTTTTTCCACGATGAAGCGTTTGG
>CAYHQC010000038.1:0-8115 GCA_964358845.1 uncultured Gammaproteobacteria bacterium
AGCAGAAGCTATGGCTTAGATACCCCGATGGCTCTGCCTCGGGGTGTGTCATTTATCCAGAAATATTAAGTAGTCAACTTTACACCGGTCGAGAGTTAGTTGACTAGTTAGTCACAAACTTGCTTTTCCAAATGCAATTCGATCCATCACTCTATGTTCCATCCCAATCATACGCGCTGGAGTAATAATAAATGCACCAAATTTTTCTTGTACTGCATCTATTGCTCGTGTAAGATTGCGTTTCTTATTTTCATCAAACAACAATGATTGTTGAATATATAAATCTTTATGCAATTGATAACACGATATTGCAAGAATTCGAATGGCTCGTTCTGGTGCTTTTTGAAGCACGCGCCATATTTTTTGATACAAATCATTATCTGCAAATAATGGTTCTTCTTGCAGCTCTTGTGTATGCCAGTGCGTATGATCTTCAAACAAAAGCGACACAGCAACACCTCGGCTGGAAAATCCATCACTTCTTAACCTTCTTCCCATTTTCATCACAAGTTGCGACAATATTTGCCACACACGGGAATCAGTAGGCAAAAGAAACTTACTCATCGCATATGACTGACCAAAGGTTTTATTGACTTGTCCTGAGCTCGTCGAAGGATCAAATCCATGTATTTTTTGCCACCAATCCCTCCCAATAATAGAATGAAATCCGCGTTTTAATGTATCGCTATCTGCATAAAACATCCCAAGCGGTGTATATATCCCAACACTTTTGAGTCTTCTTGCGTTCCCATCTTTAATACCACAAAGATCCTCAAGTTTCATTTTTTCGAGTATTGAAACAATTGTTTCTTTTGTAATCCATCGCAATCCGTCGGGCTTTTCAAGTCCTGATGCTACTTTTGCTAAATATCTATTTGGAGCGATGCCAATAGACACCGTAATCCAATCTCCTATTTCTTGTTTAATACGATCTTTAATTTCTTTGGCAATATATATCATTTGATTAAGATCTGGTCTTAATAATTTTGGCGTATCTTTTAGATCAAGAACCATCTCATCTATCGACTCAACACTAATGTTTGGTGAATATTTCATCAAAAGCGCTGTCAACTGTTGATTCACCACACGATATTTGTCAGGATCAGAAGGCAAAACGATGAGGCGTGGATAAAGATATTTAGCGTCCCGAACGCGCATGCCGGTTTTGATGCCATATAGCTTGGCTTCTTTAGACGCAGTAAGCACACATCCGTTGTTGGTCGTATATGCCGCAACTACCACAGGCTTGCCACGAAGCAAAGGATTTGCCTGCTGTTCAATAGTTGCAAAACACGAATTAATATCCACATGCATAATAGTCGGCGTCGTTTGATTAAAAATAATCTCTTGCATAAAACAACAATTAAATCTTTCTAAGTCTTACTAAGTAACCAAGTAACGAACTAACGAATAACGCATCATCTAACTTCCCGCCTCTACATCCAAAAGCTGCCACTCAAGAGTTTCAGCATTAAGCTCCAAACGAAAAAATGTACTGCCGTCAGTGACAGAAAATACGTGCATGAGAACTCGTCCGACGTGATAGGTGTGATGAAATCCGACAGTTTTAATCTGATATCGCCTGCCATGCCAATACAAGCTATACGGGAGTATTTTGTGTGTAGTATGATTACTAAAGAGGGCTACAGAAACAGGTTCATTTATTGTCTCGGGCATACAGAAGGTTGTGATTTTCGATTTATATTTCTTATCATTTTTACAAAATAAAAATATCGAAAATCTACTACCTTCCATAATAAACCCGAAAATATACCTCGTCAATTAGGCGTAACTATATCAGAATATACAAAAATAACCCGAACGTAATTATTCAAACGGTATTTTAAGTCGACGAGAAAGTTCCATACGAAGATCTAAAGGATATAAGGATGATTGAATCATTGTACGAACTTGAGTAGAACCTTGTTCACCAGGTGTCTGAGTTACTCGCATCGTCCTCAGGGCTTTGGCAGCTTCATCATAAAGTCGGCGTGCATCAGTCTGATTACCAGCATCTATCATACATCCGATACCTAAAGCACTTTCCACAAACTCATCTGAAACTGAAGTCATTTGAATTGCATCTTCCAAAAATCCTAGAAACCAATCTGGTCTTTCGCTCATATGAATTCAAAGATTATATCCTTTTGAGTCCAATTTTGCTACAATTTATAGGTTGGCCCGTTCGTCTAGCGGCCTAGGACATCACGTTTTCAGCGTGAATATCATCGGTTCGAATCCGATACGGGCTACAGTACAAAAAAATCAGCTTCCTGCTGATTTTTTTGTACTGTATTCTGGATGAGAACCGACCCGTCGGTTCGCCAACCAGCAGTAGACGATACGAAGTGAGTCGTACTGCTGGCGAGTGTCGTGTAGTCACGACAATCCGATACGGGCTACTAAATTCTATTCAGTTAAGAAGACTGTATATGAATTCATATCTACTTTAACGACTTCACAAAATCCTTTATTCTTTGTCCTCTGTTACTTGAATAATGCATAGCAATATCTTGCATGTCATATATGGATTGTTTCGTCATAAATGTACTTCTATTGGCAAGGATATTGTGACCTCTTCTACACATACTTGTTGAAATATCCTTAACTGGTAACCCTCTAACTTCATCATTATTCAATTGATCTAATTGCGCTTCAGAAGACGGAATTCCTCCTGAACCAGTCATTACGCAGATAATTGGTCTAAACTTATATATTATACAACCGTTATCTAAAAAAGGACATGATCTACCAGAAGTCCTCGCAGCTTTGGCTTTGGCTTTAGCAATAACTTGTTCACTTATTTGTCCACTTCGTCTTGCTCCCAAGATATGTTCCTGATCACCTGTGGCCAAGGGGATGTCATTTCCACAACAGTCGCTACATCTCTTCAAGCATGGATGGCCAGAGGATAATGATGCATTATTTGCTTCAGCAACTGCTCTCAGTCGATCGTATTCAAATGGCATCGAAGTATTATAGGATATTTTATACTACATATCAATAGGGACAAGTGTCCAGTTTATATTTTCTTATCTCTCTGATATGATATTATTTGAGTCTACAGAATACATTCAGATCTAAACATGAACGATAAAATAGTACAGATAGGTTGCTTTGTTTTAATTATATTGTCTGCTATTCTAAATATTGGTTTACCAAAAACTTCAGCACATAGTAAGGGTCCTCCTTTTGTAAAATTAAATAACACAAGTCTGATAACAAATCCGATAGTGAATGCTATCGGAGAGGATGCTGAATCCATACAGTCAATTACAGTAGGAGCTGACAGCACTTCGTCAGCATTTTTAATCAACGAGCCATTAACTCTTGAGATAGACGAACAATATTTTCCAAATCCATATCAAACGATTAGCGTCTTTGATCAGCCTAAGGACCAAGTTCCTATAACCGTAATATACCAATGGAATTTTGCGGATGGATCAGAACCTGTAGAAGGTCAAACAGTCACTCATTCATACAAAAATCCAGGGACGTATGTGATCGACTTAAAAGTAAAATATCCTGAAAAAAGCCGAGAATTTAGCAGTGCAAACTCTATGCAAATTGATATTGTGCCATCAATAGAATACCAGCGGCCACTCGCAAAAATTAATGTGAATAATACTATCATTGCCAATTCGACAAACAATACTGTCGCAATAAAGCCGGCAGTTCCGATAAGTTTTGATGCGTCTTTTTCGACAGGAAATATCGTCAAATATCAGTGGGATTTTGGCGATAGTAAAATAAGTGATAAGAAAATTACAAGTCATCGCTATAGTCGTGACTCATATTTTCCCGTATCGGTTCTTCGCGTTACCGATGAAAACGGTTTAGTGAGCGATGCTTATGTAACGATTGATCTGCCATTTGGCAGAGTAAATACTATACAAAAAATTTGGTTTGCCATATACGACTTTGTGACGGGAATTTTTTATAGAGAATAACAGGGTAACGAGAGAATAACTATTTCTGAAACGATCGATACTTTTCTATCTCTTTTGCATTTCCAAGAGCAATGGGCACACGCTGATCATGTTTTTCCGGCAAAAGATCCAAGGGATTTGTAAGACCACTTGTCGCATCACCTCCAGCTTGAATGATAAGAAATGAAAGAGGTGCAACTTCATATAATAACCGTAATTTTCCATTTGGATGTTTGGTATCCGAAGGATATATAAATATCCCACCCTTTAACAAGGTACGATGAATATCCCCAACCATAGATCCAACGTAGCGCAAAGAATACCCACCTTCTTTTTTGATACTCGTCAGGTACGCACGTTCATTTTCTGAAAATAACTCCCAGTTCCCTTCATTTATGCCGTAATACTTCTTTTCCCCAATTTTGACATCAGGATAGCTTAAAACAAAGGCCCCGACATTTGGGTCAAACGTAAATCCATTTACTTTTCCTTTTGTCGCGTACATAAGCATCATGCTTGATCCATACAAGACATATCCTGAAGCAATGAGTGTCGATCCTTTCTGTAAAACCGTATCACTTTTAGGATATACCCCAAAAATCGTACCGATCGGCAAATTCGTATCTATATTGGAAGATCCGTCTACAGGATCGTGCGTGACGATGTAGGATCCTCTCCCATGGGTAGAAAATTTAGGTTCTGCCAACTCCTCTGATCCGACCGCGTGGACCGCACTACAAAGAAGGAGCGAGTCTGTGAGTATTATGTTGGCATATTCATCCAACTTCTGCACTTCTTCTCCATAAACATTCGTACTTCCTGAATCTCCCGATTCTTCTATTAAGCCGTTTCGATCCAGCTTGGCATGAATTTTCTGTGCTACAGTTTCAATGACCGCCATAAGCTCTTGAAACGGTGCACCCAACTCACTATTATTTTTTGCCACAAACTCTGTAAGCGTTATACGCGCCATATTAATTACTTCCTTTATATATTGCATACGCGGTATCTACCGACGCGCCATCATACGTAAGCGCTGAGACAGCGTTGGCAAATCGCACTGCTTCTTCCAAAGGCTTTTGATGAATGTTTCTGCCTGTAGCATTACCACTGGTGCCAGACACATGAATTTGATCATGAAGCGTTATCAAAAAGTCTTTCACTTCCATGCTACTGCCACCTGCACAAATAAGCTTCGTACGTCCTGCGGCAACAACTGCTTCGTTTAATGCTTTCGCTCTATCTCCAACTTTCGGTTTTGGATAGTTTACCTTTACAAAGTCAGATCCTAACGCACACGCCACACCTGCGGCTCCGGCGACTAAATGCGGATCTTTCTCATCAGCGACCGATCTTCCTCTTGGATACATCCAAAGAACACTCAATAATCCATGTTGATGCGCTTGAAAGACGGCTTGTGCCGCTTCGTGAAGCATTTGGCCTTCAAATTCACTTCCAGAATAGACGGTGTATCCTACTCCCAAAATATTTAATCCACTCGTTTCCTTGAATCGCACCACGTCATCCACGTCATACCAGCTAAAGCTTCTGGGGTCACTCACGTCTTTTTTTACCAAATCAGTTTTGGAATTTAATTTCAACAAATACGGTACATTTTTGAAATCGTTTCCGTAACGGGCTACTAATCCTAACTGTGTGGCAAATACACCAATACTCGCTCGACTTGCGATCTCAAACATGTGTTCTGGATTTGCGTCGTCGGGTGCAATTCCGTCTCCGTAAAAATCATCATTCATGTGCTCTACCTTCTGATCACCTGCAAAAAGCATAAGTCGACCAGTGTCATGGGTCGCCAGCTGTAAATTCTTTTGATACTCTCGCCGTTTTGCCTCAGGAACATCTGCGGGAACAAAGAGTGGGTTATTCATAACATCTCCTTTCACTAAATCTACGTCCTAAAATCATCGTATACTACGCCCAATTTGTCAACGACACTTATAATCTACCTATACTTTTTATTAAAACTCATATACGTTTACTACAACTTATTTACGCTATAGCGTGTAAAAGTTGTAGCACGTCGTAAAATATTAAAACCCCCCAACACCTTCAAATTGCGTGTTTAGTTGTTTGGTGACGGAGGTGTAAATATTCATGGTATAGTCAGCTACCCATAATAGAACTATTACCGTTAATGCTATTGCCGCAATGCCAACAATGCGAGATTTCTGATCAGGTTGCTTTAAATATTTTATCCCCCACAAAATTCCCATCGGAGGCAACAGAATACATTTTATGTAAAGAAGCGCTTGATCCACAATCGCAATAGACGGCGGCTTCTCATGCAAATTCTTCCCGCAGTTAAAACAAAAATAGTCACTAAACCTAACTAAGGTATGGCATGTTAGACAAGTGGTCGTATTGGAATCGATCATCATATACAAGTGTACTCTTTTTATTCTTAAATCTTAAATCCTAATTCACACTGTGTTTTCCCTCTTGCATACTTCTACCTATATTTTGTTTAATAGCTAAATATGGATAACACAATAGATACTCCTCAAACAACTGTCTCAACTGACGGTACACAAGCGACCAATACAATTCTCGAGCTTGAGTCCATGATCAAAAATACGATTTCAACCGTCGATCGCAATAAAGAGGAGCTCAAAAAATATAAAGAAATGATAGATAGTACCCTGACAAACGATGAAAGGTACAGGGAAGCAGACTTGAAAGTTAAAGAACTAGCAAAGGAAAAAGGGAAGGCCAAGCTCAATGTCATGCAAAATCAAGCGAACAGAAATATCGCAGAAAAAGCTAAAGAACTTTCATTCGAAATTAAAGAAGCAAATCTCGGTCTTTCTGAATACCTTCGGGAGTATCAGCGCATGACAGGACAATCAGAAATTGAAGGAGAGGATGGTGAAATACGAGAAATCGTCTACACCGCGAAGCTTATAAAAAAGCAAAAGAAGTTCTCGTAGTCACAAAAAACCATTCTTCTCTGGGAGAAATTAGCCACTTTGCTATGACCCGAAGTGCATCTTTTTTCTGCGTCTTATGGCACAACGCCGCTGTAATTTTTTTACGGAATACAGAACGTATATTCACGACTAAATCAACATCTTTCTTTTCAAATCCCTCCGGAAAAAAAACAAAATAGTTTTTCATCAAGTTGCTGCTGCTTTTGCTTACACAATTATACCAAATTGCATCAATAGAACGGTTATTTCTGTACACGTAACTTGTGATCATCGCCACTGCTACGTGATCCAGATGCCCCGACACACCTCGAAGTTCTGTGGTGATAAGAAGGGATGGTTTGATTTTTTTGCAAAGTTCGTTAAGTTTATCAGCTACATCGTGATAAATATTGTTGCAAAGCGATCCATCTTTGTAATGTAAAAAATGTACTTCTTTTGCACCAATCACCGCGGCAGACGCACGAAGCTCCTCAACACGCAAGTCCGACAACTTTTTGCCTCCGATAGCATGAAATCGCGGATCGCTCGCCCCATCCGTCACACACACGATATGGACATCATGATTGACCGCTAATTTTGCAAGTGTTCCCGATGGACCAAATGCTTCATCGTCAGGATGCGCAATCACGCAAAGTACCGTCTTTCTCATATTTAGGATTATAATACCTGTATGATCAAAACTCTACCATTGGAAGAATGTGAAAACCTCTGGAAAAATATACTTGCGAAAGAAGCCATCGTCTATCCATTTTATACCTACAGCTGGCATATGGCGTGGAAAAAAACACTTGCTCCTGCCTCACACGTCCTTGTGCACTATACGGACGACGTGCTCGTTCCTTTTGTAATAACCAACAATGAAGCACATTTTTCCGGAGGAGAAGAAATTGCTGATTACTTAGATTGCATTGGGGATACGAGCAAAAAACACCTATTTTGGCAAGAACTTCTCTCATACTTAAAGAATCAAGGTGTGAATCGTATGGTTTTAAGAAATATTCCCGCAAGCTCTCCAACCAAGGATATTCTGCACAAACTTGGTGGCATCGTCACAAACGAAGATATGACCCCGACTATCCTACTTCCAAAGACCGAGAAAGACTATCTCCAGTCGCTTGAACGTAAAAATCGACATGAGTTCAAAAGGAAAATCAAAAAGTTTGAACTTTCATATCCTGATATTAATTTTTGGGTAACAAAGGAAATAAATATCAACGCGCTTCTCGCACTTATGAAAC
>CAYHQC010000039.1:0-8002 GCA_964358845.1 uncultured Gammaproteobacteria bacterium
GGGGTTGCAGCATTTATAGATGCCGAACATGCACTCGATCCACAGTGGGCAGAAGTACTTGGGGTCAAGCTCGATGATCTTTTGATTTCCCAACCCGACACAGGAGAGCAAGCGTTAGAAATAGCAGAAACTCTTATCCGTAGCGGTGGCATAGATGTTATCGTTATAGACTCAGTTGCCGCCCTTGTGCCCCGAGCAGAGATTGAAGGAGAGATGGGAGACAGCATGATGGGCGTACACGCCAGACTCATGTCTCAAGCCCTTCGAAAATTGACTGCTGTCATTTCTAAATCCAAAACCGTTGTTATTTTTACCAATCAATTACGTCAAAAAATTGGTGTCATGTTTGGAAATCCTGAAACGACCACGGGCGGCATGGCACTGAAGTTTTATGCCAGTGTCCGTATGGACGCGCGAAAAATTGAGAGTTTGAAAGATGGAGATAAAGTTATCGGGTCGCGTCACAGAGTAAGAGTGGTCAAAAATAAAGTGTCGCCGCCATTTCGCGTTGCTGAATATGACGTCATGCATGATGGAATTTCTAAAGAAGGCGGACTGTTAGACGTCGGCATTGAGCTCGGCGTACTTACCAAATCCGGCGCTTTTATAAAGTATGGCACGCAGATGCTCGGACAAGGAAAAGAAGCCAGTAAATTGTATCTTAAGGAAAATGTAAAAGTGGCAAAAGAAATTACAGAGGCTATTTGGAAAGTGGTCAAGTCTGGAACGGCGCACACGAAAGTTGCTGTTGTAGAAGATGGAGAGCAATAGTTCATGATCGATGACATCGCATTTCAAAAATTGCTGGATGTAGGAATTCGTCTCGTATCCTTTCGCCCAAGAAGCAAAAAAGAATTTGTTGATGCACTCCAAGCGGCATGTAAAAAAAGACACATTGTAGATATTTCCATTATTGATAATGTTCTATTGCGCCTCACGGAATTAGGCTACGTTGATGATGAGAAATTTACGAAATGGTGGATAGACCAGCGAAATCAGTTTCGTCCGAAAGGTTGGCGCGCACTATCTTTTGAACTTCAGCAAAAAGGCATTGATCGTACTCTTGTACAGACGGTTCATCAAGAACTTGAAAATAAAGATACTTCACAAGAGGAAATAAATGCTGCCACACTTGTCCAAAAGGCATCGGTAAAATTTCAGAAGTTATCTTTAAAAGAGCAAAAAATGAAGCTTTATAGCTATCTTCAACGACGAGGCTTTGAAAGTGCGGTTATTTGCCGTGTCGTTGACGCGATGGCAAAGAAGGAATACAATACAGAGAATACCTAAAGCAAAAGTTTGCCAAAGGTATGTATGGAAGTTTTACGTTAAGAATAATAGTAGGATTTATGAACACACGAACTTTATCTTTATCTCCTACCTATCACGCCGCAAATTCGCGGTAGTTCTTTTCGTTTCTTCTTCCATAACTTCTTTTATTAATGAAGACAAGAAAGGAATACTCTTATGTTTGACGTATTAAAAACTCTCTCAAGTTTGGTAAAACCGAGGTTTCACGCAGCAGCTCCCGCGCAAACTCCATCTGCCGCGAAATTACAATCACAAGATATAAAACAAGGAAAAAAGCAAAAAAAACATGTTGAAGTACATACACAGCCTTCAGTGGATTTTGATGTCCAATTAAAGCTTGCTCAAGCACAAGCTCAAGCACAAGCCAACGCCCAAGCCTTACAGATTGTGTTGGAAGCGAAAGACGAAGCGCTTCGTATTCGGCGTGAAGCAGAAAATGCGATGCATATGCTTGAACAGACACTGCGACAGCGTGAAATTGCTTCAGATCGTAAAGACGCCGGTCTTGAGGTGCGTGAAAAGCGTGTAGTGGATACGGAAAGCATGTTAGAAAAAAAGCATGTTGATATAGAAGAGAAGAAAGTAAGCGTTATTGAAAGACTAGAAAAAGCTGCGCACATGACGCGAGAAGAAGCAAAAAATGAGATTATAAATCAACTCAAAGGTGAACTGGCTGAAGATGTAGCCAGAGAGATAAAAGAAGCGGAAAGCTCGGCGAAAGAAGAGTCCAAAGCAAAGGCAAAAGAGATATTAGTCGACGCCATGCGCCACGGCGCTACTGATTATGTTTCTGAATACACCGTGTCAGTTATCAAAGTGACGGATGAAGAGGTGAAAGGGAGAATTATTGGAAAAGAAGGACGAAATATTCGTGCGTTTGAGACTGCCACTGGGGTTGACGTTGATCTCGATGAACCAGGAGTTATTCGTCTTTCCTGTTTTGACCCGGTACGTCGAGAGATTGCTCGTGTGACGCTTGAACGACTTCTTCGTGATGGACGTGTACAACCCGTGCGTATCGAAGAGCTTATTGGAGAGGTGAAGAAGGAGACTGAGCGTATCATGTTTGAAGAAGGCCAAAAACTTTGTCATGCGGTCGGGGTCTATAACCTGCCGCCGCCGCTTATTGCCATGCTTGGGAGATTTAAATATCGATATTCGTATGGACAGAATATGATAGCCCACACGATGGAAGAAACGAAAATTGGTATTGCCATAGCCCAAGAAATAGGGGCAGATGTTAACGTGGTGAGACTGGGGTGTCTTCTTCATGACATAGGAAAAATCGTCTCAGAGAAAGAAGGAAATCATGTCACACTGGGCGTAGATTTACTGAAAAAATATGGCATGCCGCAAAAGGTGATTGACTGTGTGGCTCAGCATCATGAAGATACCCCGTTTACCAGTAGTGAGTCGATGTTGGTCTACATTGCGGATGCAATTTCAGGAAGTAGACCTGGCGCTCGGTACGAGAATTATGATGAGTACGTCAAGAGATTGAAGGACCTTGAAGCGATTGCCAAATCTCACGAAGGTGTCATGGAAGCGTTTGCCTTTCAGGCTGGGCGAGAAATACGCGTGATCGTTGATCCGGGTAAGGTAGCGGATGCGCAGGCAGTTGCAATGGCCAAAGCCATTCGTGATGAAATCAGTAAAAAGGTTATCGTTCCGGGACAAATAAAAATAACCGTCATACGTGAACTTCGCGCAGTTGAGACATATAAGTAATACGTCGAAGAGCTCATCTTCTTGTCAGAGCAATCTTTATTAACTACTCAGTTAGAATTAGATTGTTATAGTGCGATGTAGAAAATAATGTATTGACATAACGCGCTATATTATCTACAGTGCTTTATAGAGACTGTCATGACAATCTCTAATATTTTTTATACCGTTGTTATCCTCTGCCCGAAGATAGGAGGTGAGAAACACATGACAAAATCAGATTTAGTAGAAGTCGTTGCAAAGAAAGCAAGTCTTACCGCAAAAGCCGCACGAGAAGCAGTGGCAGCAGTATTTGGAGCAGTAACTGACGCTCTTAAGAAAGGCGATAAAGTTGTCGTTACAGGATTTGGTACCTTTATGGTACGGTCTCGTAAAGCGCGCGTTGGAAGAAACCCGCAGACAGGAAGTGCTATCAATATTCCAGCTCGTAAAACTCCAGGTTTTACCGCCGGGAAAGCGTTGAAGAAAGTCGTTCGTTAATCTAGTGGACGTCAATTTTCAATCCATGAAGAGATCCGCGATTGTGGATCTCTTTTGGTATTATAAAAAACTTGCTGTTGACACGATGACTTTGTATACTATATATATGCCACCGAAACCCAAACGAAAACGCGCATCTTTTAATCAGACACCTGCTGTTGACGCGACACCAGAAGTCAGTGACATCGTGGAAGAAGTGGATGAGCAAGTAGATAAACCTTCTATTGAGACAAGTCCACCTGCAGGTAGGCAGGTCGTTGAAATCGTTGATGAGATCGCGGTTCCTGAAGCCATAGAGACAATCAAAAACGATGCGCAAGAAATAGAAGAAGCAGTGGAAAGTTTAGAGCAAGCAGTCGATGCGTCTCTGCCAAAAGAGCATGTACCGAGCACAAAGAATGAAGAAGTTGATGGCGTTGAGTCTCTATTTTCTGGACGGACGCGGGGGGTCAATCCTGAGATTACTGTCATAGGAAAGAAAGATAAATCATTGGCTATTTGGGTTGGTGCCATGTTGGGAATTGCAGTAGCAGTTGGCATCGGACTTATATTTTTAGTGAGAGGAACAAGTGGTTTACCGGCATTTGGCGTTAAGCCAACGCCCACTGTCGCACCGACCATCGTACCAACTCCGACGATTGACGCTTCTATATTACGAAAAGATATTTCTGTACGTGTTTTAAACGGAGGAGGCGTAGCGGGTGCCGCATCTAAGATGAAAGCTTTTCTTGAAGAGAAAGGATATGTGGTTGATAGTACCGGAAATACAAAGGAGTACACCTATAATTCGACAGTCGTGCAGGTTAAGGCGGGAAAAGAAACACAAAAGACCATGTTAACGGATGATTTGAAAGTAGATTACGTCCTCGAAGCTTCCTTGGAGGCAGTAGCTTCTGACGCCGCCTACGATGCGATAGTTATCGTTGGCAAAGAGTAAACACTTCATGAAGTATAAAGCGCTTTTTTTAGATGTTGACGGTACGACGGTTTTCCATGGTGAAGATAATCTTCCCTCTGATAGAGTGACACAGGCGATTTCAGATTGTCGCAAGAGAGGAGTTTTTGTAAGCCTTGCTACCTCAAGAACATTTTTATCCTCGCAGCGGGTTATTGAACATCTTAAACTTGACGGGTATCATGTTTTATCGAGCGGTTCACAACTTTATGATGGATCATTGAAAAAAATTATTGTAGAGAAATGTATTCCAACGCAGTCAATTCAAGTTATTTTTGCCGCAGCCAAAAAATATAATGCTCATGTGAAATTTTTTGATGGGGTGAAAGATTCACATTTTGATGGTGTACATATTCCCCAAAAGATCGTTGGTGCATATTTTCCACAGATAGAGCCGCAGATTCTGGAAAAAATACACCACGACTTAGAATCTGTCGATGGTATTGCACTTCATCGGATGGACGCATGGAATTCAAATTATGAGTGCCTAGATATTACTCACAAAGAGGCGTCGAAGCTTCATGGAGTTGTTGATGTTTTAAAGCTTCTTGATATCGATATGCAGGATGTGATTGGCATCGGCGATGGATATAATGATTTTCCACTTCTTTTGGCATGTGGGTTAAAGATAGCGATGGGAAATGCAGTGCCGGAACTTAAAGCTATAGCTGATTTTGTGGCACCGACAGTAGAGGAAGATGGGGTTGCTACAGTGATAGAAAAGTTTATAATAGAAAATAATTAGGGAGAACTGTATGGGAAGTTTTATCGAGATAAACGATACGTTACGTATTACAAAAGAGCAGGGTTTTCCACGCATACTTGATTATAAACAACATTGTATTAAACCCTTTACGATAAATGATGTTCATGGAAATATATTTACTTTTACAAATAAACCAAATGTTAGAATTTATAAAGCGCCCCCTGTTAGAAATTTTTTGGTTGAAGATATTGGAGGGAAATGGTTGTACTGGGGACTTGTACAGATAATCGAAATTACACATGATTATGTTAAACAAACTACGTCCGGTAAATTTAAAATCATCTATCTTTATTCACCAGAAGAAATGAGAAAAGCACAGTCGATTATCGATCGAGACACAAAAACAGATTATCTTACATAGCCTAAGTAATAGGTACATTTATTATGAGTTAATGCATTGTTACTATGTTTCGAAACATAGTAACAATAAATTTTTCAAATCGTAAGCATAGTTTTTATTAGCGTTACTATCATGTTTTAAAACATGATAGCGCTATAGTTAGTAAAATAATATTATTTTTTGTAAGCTCCCTTAAACTCCTTTAAATTCCTTTAGGTGAGAGTGTTTGGTACAATACAGGTCAATGAAATATTTTATTAAAACCTTCGCACCGCCTCCCACCATGGCGGGACCGGCACGGCGGTTTTTCAATTTTTTATTATGAAATTTTTTGTAAAAACCTTCGGTTGCGCGGCCAATGAAGCGGATAGTGAACGGGTGGCGGCGCTTTATCAGTCGCGAGGGTATACACGTTTAAAAACCATGAAGGGGGCAGATGATGTCATCATTAATACCTGCATGATCCGTGCAGCAGCTGAGCATAGAGTCTACGGGTTAGTGCACAATTTATCTCTAGAAAAACAGAAAGGCCGTAAAGTCAAAATTGTCGTCACTGGTTGTATGGTGGGCATGGCAGCACGAGAAAAAACGGGAAAAATGCTCGCAACTTTGCATAAAAAAATGCCAAGTGTCGATGAATTTTTGCCTATTGAAGAAGTAGGATTTGATTTTGCCCCCATTCGTACAATTGGTAATCGAGCTCTCGTTCCTATCACCAACGGGTGTAACAATTTTTGTACATTTTGCGTCGTCCCTTTTACCAGAGGGAGAGAAATGAGTAGGCCGTTTGAAGAGATTATTGCAGAATGCAAGTCACTGGTCAGAGAAGGTAAAACATATGTCACATTAGTTGGTCAAAATGTGAATTCATATGGCGCTGACTTGTTGACGAATAATTCGGTACAAGCACTTCGCGATATCCCAAACAAAACATATTTTGAAAATGCAAAAACGTCACAGAAAGAAGTGACGTATGAATATAATGGAAAAAAAATAAAGCCCGTGTATGTCAAACATTTAGGACGTCTTCGTATCCCAACATTATTTCCAATGTTGCTTGAAGAAATCGCAAAGATTGAAGGTATAGCCATGATTGATTTTATCTCAAGTAATCCATGGGATTTTTCAGACGAACTTATTGAGGTTATGGCAAAAACACCAAAGATTTCCCGGCATCTCCATCTTCCTGTGCAAGCGGGAGACGATACGGTGTTAAAGCGCATGAACAGGTGGTACACACGAGATGAATATGTATCTTTAGTGAAAACTCTTAAGAAAAAAATTCCTGAAATTACCATTGGCACGGACATAATTGTTGGATTTCCAGGGGAAACAAAAACACAGTTTGAAGAGACAGTGCGTCTTGCCAAAGAAGTGGGATTTACCAAAGCGTACGTGGCTATGTATTCAGATAGACCCATGACCGCGGCACACAAAGTATATACAGACGACGTCACGCATGAAGAGAAAAAAAGACGATGGTCAATTCTTGAGGAACTTATCAATAAAACAAATTTACGTCTTGGAACGTACACAATGGCAAAATAAAAGTACCATGCAAAAACTTCTTGTTATCAGTGGTGCGACCGCGACAGGAAAAACTGCTATCGGTGTCCATCTGGCAAAAATGTTTGATGGAGAATTGGTGAGTGCCGATTCCCGACAGGTCTACGAGGGCATGGACATAGGAACTGGTAAAGACCTCAAAGAATTAAAAGGTGTCCCCTTATGGATGATTGATGTCGTCAAGCCCGATGAGGAATATAGCGTGAGTCATTTTACGCTGCAGGCCACAGCAGTCATAGACGATATACAAAAAAGAAACAAGCTTCCTATCATCGTTGGGGGCACAGGCTTTTATATTCGTGCGCTGCTTCATCCCTTCGAAACGCTTCATGTGCCGCCTGACGGCGTGTTGCGCGAAGAGCTTTCTGACGCGTCTATTGAAGTGTTACAAGAGATACTTCAATCACTTGATACGCATGTTTTTAGCGCGATGAATGCGTCTGATCAAATGAATCCTCGTCGTCTGATCCGTAAGATAGAAATCGCTTCAGGAAGTTCTCCAAGAGGTCCCCTTGGAGAACTCCAAGGGGACCTCTTGGAGAAAGATGATGTTCTACACATTGGTCTGACTGCTCCCTTGAAAGAATTGTACAGGCGTATAGATGTCAGGGTCGAAAAACGAGTGGCACAAGGTATGAAAGTCGAAATACAAACATTACTGCGTTTCGGATACTCATGGGATTTGCCTTCTATGCATGCCTTAGGATATATCCAGTGGAAAGATGCGGCTTCAGAAGAGGAAGCGATAACGCGTTGGAAATATGATGAACATGCCTATGCCCGTAGGCAGATGACGTGGCTTCATAAAGAAAAAGACATTGTGTGGCTTGATGTTGTCAATTCACAGTTTAAAGATTCG
>CAYHQC010000040.1:0-7941 GCA_964358845.1 uncultured Gammaproteobacteria bacterium
ATTGATTAAATGAAGCTAATTTTGAAGTGAAATTAAGTTCTTGCGAAAGTCAGGTTCTAGCGGTAAGAGAACGATTGATGTCAAAAGATGTGTTGACCAATCCCTCCCTTGTACTTTTATTATATAAAGCATTTGAAGATGCATCTGATACCGACATGAACGTTGGGGAGCTTATGACACTGGGTAAATTATTTATCGGTGTAGAGGAGGGGAAGTCAGGACAACTATCGATAGAAGATCAGCTCTATACGCCTCCGCAGAGTTGGTATGGCAGGTATGTACTTTTGCCAAAAGAATCATTTGAGAAAATCCATGCGTTTATAAAAAGCAAATTGGACTTATAGGTCTTATTAGTCTCATAAGACCTATACGACTTCTTAAAAGACTAATCCTAACAAGAGTAAGAGAGATCCTACAGCCACAACCGATGCACCGAGAACTGACGTCGTGCCAGAGACTGGGATTTTTGGCGTTGGGATTGGCGATGGGGTGCTGGTCGGGCCAAACGGCCTTGGCGTGGGCGTCACCTCGACGTTTAGGTGTAACGACTTTTTGCACGCGTCAGATACATCAGAGAATTTCTGATTATTGTCTCGCACGCGGCAAGAAAAATTGTAGGAGCCATCTTGCGGCACCGTGTAGGTGGTGGTGAGAGACCCAGGACTGCCGACGTTTTGTTCCACAAGCTTTGTGGTGCCATCAGGCAGGGTAAACTCAACTGCCGTAATGTCACCATCAGTGTCTTTGCCGGTACATTTGAGAGTGAGTGAAAGGGGAGCTGTCCCTGAAGTTGGATTGAGAGTGAGATCTGTACATTCTGGTGTAGTGTTTCCCTGTGATGTTGGTGTCGGCGTACTGGTAATTGTACCCGTGGGTGTATTTGCTATGGTGCCCGTAGGAGTGCTTGACGCAATAGTGAAGGCAACTTTACACGCGTTACTTACCGCCTTTGGTGTGACTTGTGGTACGGTTGGTGCGACAGAGGATGTAGTATCAAGCTTGGTAGACGTCAAGTATGCCACGACACCCAGTCCCACCGTAATTATGGTGACGGCGATCAAATACCAATATTTTTTAATAAATGACATATTAGTACCATGCTCCTGCGGCAAATGTTTCACCTTCAAACAAGAAGGATG
This sequence comes from uncultured Gammaproteobacteria bacterium, assembly GCA_964358845.1. Taxonomy (GTDB): domain Bacteria; phylum Patescibacteriota; class Microgenomatia; order UBA10105; family UBA927; genus UBA927. The sequence continues at coordinate 1,140 of CAYHQC010000040.1, forward strand.
TCACGCCGATTGGTATGGTATAGGAAACGAAATATTCACCAGAAGTATTTTTGGTCGTTGAGATGGTCCAGTTGGGATCTGCATCAGTGTCGCCTGCAATTTGCACACCGTTTACCCGAAATCGTGCTTGGGTAGGATTACCCGTGCCAACTACAGCAATGGTGACTGCATCACCAGGCAAGAGTGTTGATGGCGTGATTTGTTCAGTCCCTTTGTATACCTTGATGTTCGTACAAATAGGGGATGTTGTGGTCGCGGTAGTGGGCGTGGGTTCAATGACAGAATTAGACGTCAGCTCTGAGGCAGGTTCGTCTTTATCACATCCGCATGTACTAGTATAACTCTCGTGGCCAGATCCCGTATCGACTTGAACAGTGCCGCAGAAGCAGCCTTTTTCATTGCCGGTAAATTTTTTTCCATTTAACGCAGTACACTGTCCACCTTGATACACAATATTACCTTCACCTTTTACTCCTTCTTTACAAATATATTTATCGGTGCCAAAACCGATATCACTGATTTGTTTTTGATTGTTCGGACCATTCTTCGCATTAGTTGCGTCAATTTTAATTTTAAGTGCAAGGCATTGCATGTCTGCCTGTTCTCTAACACTAAGAATTTTATTGTCACTATTAGTATCAGGATTTTTGATTGCACCAATAGATTCAGGATTTATGGCCTTTCCATTAGCATCAACTTGGTCACCTTTTCTATACTCACCTTTAGCTGTTCCATCGTCATTACATTGTACGGATCCGGTATTGATTGTTTCACCTCGATCGAGTCTAATTTGGTCACACGTTTTTGTTTGACTATCCATGCAGAAATCTCCGCACCAAAATTGTTTGTCTTTAGTACAGTCCGCTTGATTTTTGCTTATAAGTTGGTATCCAGCATCCAACGCTTTTTGTTCATTATATGTTGGCTTTTTAACGCCCGCGTCAGAATAACAATCATTTGTGCTTCCACCATCGTGTATACACTTATTAATAGCTTTTTGTGTTTCTGAAACTGGTTCCTCCTCAGCTTCTTTATTTTCTCTGGCTTCTTGGTTTTTCTTTTGATAAAATTCTTGAAGATCTTTGGCGGTTTTACAGTCTTCTTTTACGAGGCAAGCCGCCGAGGATCTTAGATCAGCAAGGCTTTCGGGTTTGGCGACAAAATATGCGCCGGTAGCTACGACGCCTAAAAATAATATAAGCCCTACTATGATGCCTGCCATATTTTTTTTCTTTGGCTTTATATCGGCAGACGATGGTAATGTCTGGCTTGGTACGACAAGTGATGGCGGGTCTGAAGGAATGATTGTTGGTGAATTCCCCAGAATTTCATCAACACTGATCGTTGGCTCTTTGACAGCTTCTGTCGTGGAGGAAACAGGCACGATTGGTTCCGGATGAGGTTCTTGAGGAGTAGGTAAAATAGTATTGTCATCAACCATATATTTAGCTTACCGAACTAACCTAGTAACAGTCAATACGTTCATGGTCTTATAAAGACAAATCCGCCTGTAGTAATAAGTAGCGTTCCGAGAGTTAAAAGGAGAATGAGCGGTAATGGAAATCCTGTTTCCGGTATCGGTTCTCCGGAAAGAGTAGATCCGTCGATCGGAACATCAGTAGGAGTCGGTGCGAGGGTAGCAGATGGCGTCGCGTCGCCTAAAACCTGTGTGCCGCTTTTTAACACTTCAAACATGTGCGTCAATGCCACTGGTTTGCCCTGTGCATCTTGTGTTGAAAGTGTGACGCTTTGTCGTCCTGCAGAAAGTGGTGTGGTAGGTGAATAGCGCCAAATACCATCATTTCCAACGGTTGTTTGGCCAACGATTGGGCTGGTTATGCCGATTATGAGTGTTACGTTTTTGTTTGGAATGCCTGTTCCTTGAAATAGAGGAATATCTGTAGGAATCGCTTGATTGTCTTTGGGTTTAGTAATTGCGATGACCCCGATAATTGAAGTCGCTGTAGCGCCAAGAACTTCTGGTGGAGCAGACGCGAGTTGCTTCTTCGCATCTTCTGTTGCTTGGATTTTACGGAAATCATATGTTTTTCCAATGACGATTTCGGGCACGGGATTGTCGTTGAGAGTATCGGTGAGCACATGACTTTCTTCTACACTGGTTCGGACGACAAGTGTTTCGTCGATTCGTTCAGATATGGTGATAAATGCCCGAAGAGACTCTTGCCGTACGAGATTTAATGGTATGACCCATGAACCAGACGGCTTGACTAAGGTTGATAGGGTTTGGCCATTTTCAAGGGTTAGATAGAGAAGCGTTCCCGAAGCAGGTTGCCCGGAGTTGGTTGTAACGGTGCCAAACGCAGGTTCAATACCTGTGCCATTTCCATCTAAAGTCGGGCCAGTTTGTATAATATATGGACCATTTTTATCTTGGTATTGTTTCCCATTTGAGATTATTTTTATGCGGTAGCTCGTGTCGGGATTTCCGTTTCTAAATGTCGCTGTATGCGTCGTGTAAATTCCGAGACTGGGGTCTTGTTCGTCATAGACCACACCATGTTTCGTATTGTTGGACTCGACAGTTATCATTCCTGTTGCCGGAGTTGTAGTAGTCCAGCTTACAGTAAATCCGTTGTCATTAATATTTGAAATCATAACGCTTGCAGGTGCCACCGATGCGTTTGCATGAGATAAAAGCGGACCAACTCGGTCAAAGGCATAGCCAAAAATAGCTACAGCTGCAAGAACTAATAAAAGACCCACGAGCGTTGGTATTTTTTTGGGTTGCATGGGTATTAATCAAATGTTTGTTTCGATTCTAAACTCATAATAACATCCACATCAATTTTTGAAGAAAGCGGCGTCGAAATTCGCTTGACTGAGGATGACACCGTTGAGGTCTTTGTTGTTTGTACCAATTCAAAAAAAATCCATGAAAAGATAGTAAGTGTCGTAAATACTGCTATAAGTAATAAATTATTATCGTCATCCATAGAGCACGTTATTTAATAGCTTCATAGATATTATTGGGTCGAGTAAAATGATTTTAACGCAATAGATAGCTGAAGTGAACCATCGTTTCCTTCTTGATTAATATAATTTTTGATTGAGATAGAGTTTATTGCAGTCACACGACGCAAGGATAATAGACCGGTAAGAAATGTTTTAATGTTTTCATACTGTCCGGTGATAACCATAGTGACAGGAAACTCTTCAATAGGTTTCGTTGGAGCAATTTTTTCTTCGATTGTTGCTTCTTTTATAAGAAGCGGTTGTGTGGGGATTTGAATCGCTGAAATCGAACTTTGGGAGATGAGGGCTAAATTTTTGAGCTGTCGTGCCAGGATTATTCCGTCTGGATTATGCGGAAGTGCTTGATCAACGAGCGAAAGTTTGTCTTCTATTTCTTCATAGACAGCCTGCGATTCAATGAGTGCGGTGATTTTATTCTCCATTTGTTTATTTAAATCGGTTTTGTCGGTGATTTCCCGTCTTAAATAAAGAATGGTTTGAGCGGTCGGTCTGACTGCATACCACGCAAAGAGTGATACGGCCAAGAATGAAAATACTGCGGCAGATGTTGCGCGCATTTTTGGTTTTTTCAATGTATCTTTAAACGTTCCCTGATAGTAACGTTTTAATGTATTTGGAAGTGTGGTGAGACTTAATGATGATGTCATATTATTTTGGTAATACGGGTTGGTTTGCAATGGTATCGGCGGTGAGATGAAATTCGATCCCAACTTTTGGATTTCTGTTTATGTCGCCAAGCATCACATTGGAAAGCTTTTTTGAGGCTTCCACATTTGCTAAGAATTGTGAGAATCCTTGTGTCGTACCCGCAATAGCAGAAATCGTTAGCTTTAAAGGGGAGAGCTCAAATGACGTGAGATGCACATCAGGCGGAAGCAGTGTTTCCATGCCGGTGACGATGTCTACGGGTTTTTCTTGATCCTTTGATAATTGTTTGATGGCTGTAAGATTGGTTTGCAGCGATTTGATGTCTTTTTCAAGATCAAGGTTTGCTTCTATGATTGCTTGTTTTTGTGTTACCTCTTCTGTAAGATCAGTGAGTTTGCGATCGAGACTAAATCGGGAAACGAAAGCCAGAAGTACGACTATTTCTGTTGTAATCATGATATATCTGCCGTACGTTGTAGCCCATGAAATAATACGCCCCCATGGGGTATGCTCAAGGTCTTGAGATCCTAATAAATTTATTGAAACTTGTTTCGTCGGCATATACTATTTTAAGTATAGAATGCCAACAGGAGAATGTCGAATGAGGAAAAATTTATTTTTTCAATAATTTTGAAAGACGGGATTTGGTTCTTGCTGCAGCGTTTTTGTGGATGCTATGCGCCTTCGTCGCTTTATCAAGAATTTGATATGCTAAAGAGACTGTTTTAGCGTTTGGCATTTTTCGTGCTTTTTTGACAATCATGTCGACGTCATGGTGAATTTTTGCGTTTTGTTTCGTTCGAACTCGATCATGGCGTAATTTTTTCGATGCTTGTTTTGTGATAGGCATGTGGGGAAGTATAAACTATTCCACCTAGCAGGTCAATGATTATGTAGTATACAATACGGATAAATATGGATAAAGTGTGGGCAATTTTTACAAAAAAACAACATTCCATCGGCTCGGCTGCTATTGTTTTAGTTTGCATGGTTTTTTTGTCCCGCGTATTAGGGCTTGTACGTGATCGGCTTCTTTCTCAATATTTTGGTCCTGAAGAGCTTGGCGTGTATTTTGCGGCATTTCGTTTACCAAATGCATTGTTTGAATTATTGGTTATGGGAGCTTTGACCTCTGCATTTATTCCTGTCTATTCACGGTATATCGCCAAAAATGATACGAAAAACGCCCAGATACTCTCATCGTCACTTATCAATTTAAGTCTGGTGGTTTTTTTCTTTCTTGCAATCCCTATTTTTATAGGTGCCGAGTGGGTGTCCCGGTTTATGACACCTGGATTTTCTCCTGATCAAATACGACAAATGAGTGCATTTACACGATTTATGATTTTGTTTCAGGTAGGACCATTACTTATAGGAAATGTGTTTACCGGCATATTGCAATCACATAATTTGTTTTTAGTACCTGCAGCAGCGCCGGTTTTATATAACATTGGCATTATCATAGGTATCGTTTTATTTTCTCATAGCTATGGCTTGTGGGGAGCAATTATTGGGGTTGGTATAGGGGCGCTGTTTTTTGCGCTCATACAAATTCCACTTCTTATCAAGCTTGGATATAGACATAATTTTTCGTTGAATCCGAAACACTCCGGAGTGAAAGAAGTAGGAAGACTCATGGGGCCTCGAACTTTTGGTCTTGCGATTTCCCAGATTGATACAACGATTGATCTTATGATGGCGAGTTTATTGGGCGCCCGGATGGTTACTATATTTAACTTTGCTCAACATTTGCAGCAATTACCTGTGGGACTTTTTGGTACTACGATAGCACAAGCGGCGCTCCCGTCACTTTCGAAAATATCCGCAACAGAAGATCACGAATCATTTATCAATATGATTGTCAACGCGATACATCAAATACTCTTTCTCGTGCTTCCTGTATCGGTCTTGTTTATCGTCTTGCGTATTCCTGTCGTACGTCTCGTTTTTGGCGCCGCACAATTTGATTGGTCTGCAACTGTTGCTACGGGAATGACGCTTTCAGCGTTTAGTGTCTCTCTTTTTGCGCAAGCCATAGTACAGGTGCTGGCACGCGCGTTTTATGCATTGTATGACAGTAAAACGCCGGTTATTATAGGCATCATATGCGTATTGATTAATTCATTCTTCAGTGTTTTATTTGTCATGTATTATAAATGGCCGGTGTGGTCACTTGGTGTATCTGCCTCTGTCTCCAGTATTACCAATGCATTCCTCCTCCTTTATTATTTAAATAAACGTGTTAAAGGAATTCTAAATCATGCATTGCTTATACCTTCTTTGAAAATGAGTCTTGCTGCACTCGTGACTGGTGTGGCACTTTATATACCAATTAAACTCCTTGATCAGCTTGTGTTTGATACAACACGGACATTTGGTTTATTGCTTCTTACCGGTTTTACGACGCTTGTTGGACTGGTAACCTATATTTTTCTTTCGTGGGTCCTTGGAATTGAACAGGTTCAATCAGTCATGCGGTTTGTAAAAAGAGTTGGAAGCGTGCGGGGGATTTTCCTTGAGCCAGCACAAGAGGTTGTCAGCGGTGGGACTACTGATACGGTTTCTTAGTCTTTCTTTATTAATTCCAAAAGGAGAACGCTTTGTGCAGGCATCGAAATGGTCGTGGTAAACGACGCTTCAGTAACGGAAATCGTCGTCTTCGTTTCACGACCTACGAGAAAGCGTTGTTTGAGATCATAATCTCCAGAATCAAGGTTTACAAATGAAACAGGCACATTTTCCATATGACTTCCGTTGCCATCAAAGTTGACAAGAAGCACTCGAATAACGTCTTCTTTTTTGCTAGAAAATCCGGTTACCCATGTTCCTTCACCTGAAAGCTGGAGTCGAGTTCCAGCCATCGCATCCAGAAAATTATATAAGAAATATCGCGGTTTCTTTTTGAGTCCATTATCCTCATTTGTGATAAGGCCCCATCCAGTGCCATCAGATTGCAAGGGTCCGTCTTTTAGCTGAAAGCTAAATAAATATGTGGGTCCGCCTGAGATGAGTTGACGTATTACAGCTGCTGCGTGAGCAGCTCCAAATGTGCCGCCATACCCTTTGCTTTTAGCTCCTGTGAAGCCAAATTCGGTGATGAATTTAGGGAGAAGGACGTAGGTGGGGTACGGCAATAACCAAGCGATAATATTTCGTTGAT
>CAYHQC010000041.1:0-7872 GCA_964358845.1 uncultured Gammaproteobacteria bacterium
TTGCAGGGAAAGAAAGTACGTACGGCACCCCTACCCAATTAGCTGACCGCCTCACCCGGGAAATACAGACAAACATAGGACTTAAAATTGAACCAAATGATTCAGGAACAGGATTTCTTGTTTCAGGTCGAGGAGAACTCCATATCGCAATTCTTTTAGAAACTATGCGCCGTGAAGGCTATGAACTCCAAGTCGGGAAGCCGGAAGTAATATTCAAAGAAATAGACGGTGTTACCCAAGAGCCATACGAAGAACTTACCATTGAGCTAGATAGTTCTTTTATCGGCATCATTACCGAAGAAATGGGGAAACGCCACGGACAACTTCTCGACACACATACCAATGACCGTGGTGTTACGAAAATGGTCTACAAGCTTTCGACGAGAAATTTATTGGGTTTTCGCGGTGATATCATGACTAAAACTCGCGGATCAGGGATTATCGCCACTCGTATCGTTGGCTACTCGCCTGTCACCCCTAAAAAACAAAAAATCCGAAACGGTGTTCTGGTTTCTATCGAAACCGGAAAATCGACTGCGTATGCGTTAACGACCGTGCAGGAGCGCGGCAAAGCATTAATCGGGCCAAGCGTCCCTGTGTATGAAGGAATGGTCATCGGCATTAACAACAGACAAGAAGATATCGATATGAATGTATGCAGGATTAAAAAACTTACCAATATTCACTCCGCCAATGCAGATGTCGCTATACAACTGGATCCGCCTTTGGAACTGAGTCTTGAACAAGCCCTTGATTTCATCGAAGATGACGAGCTTGTCGAAATTACCCCTATCTCGTTAAGAATCCGAAAAATTCATTTGGGGAAAATAGGTCGTATTAAATTCGCACGAGAAACAAAAAACTAAAGCGGCCGTTACTTCTTTTTATATTCGTCTTTCACCTCAGTACCATAGTCTTTCAAAAGCTTGGTTACTTTAGGGTCTATCATATACTGACAATACGGTTGATATGAATTTTTCACATAATAATCTTTTTGTATTTCTTCTGCCGGATAAAACTGCGTAAGCATTTCTACCTCTGTCACTATGGGGTTTCGGAACACATGTCCATCATCCAGAAGCTCCCGAACGCCAAGCGCTTCACGCTTTTGAAAAGGTGTGTGACAAAAGATAGCTGACCGATACTGTGTCCCGTTATCATTTCCTTGTCGATTCAATGTGGTAGGATCGTGAAGGTGAAAAAAAATAGTTACCAATTTTTTATACGAAATAATTTTCGAATCAAATTCAACGAGGATTGCTTCTGCGTGTCCTGTGCTTCCCAAAGAAACGTCTTCGTATCGAGGATTTTTCGTCGTCCCACCGGTATATCCTGGAGTCACTGACGAAACTCCCTTTAAACGCTTGAATAATGCTTCTGTGCACCAAAAACATCCTCCAGCAAATGTAGCTTTTTCCATCTTTATTTCTATTATACCACGAATGAGGCTATATCTTTTTACTCGAGGTAATCTTTGAGCTTCTTACTGCGTGACGGATGACGCAGTTTGCGAAGAGCTTTCGCTTCTATCTGACGAATACGCTCACGCGTCACCCCAAACTGTGCACCGACTTCCTCCAAGGTTCTTGGCCTGCCATCTTCTAATCCAAATCGCAATATAAGTACTCTTTTCTCGCGGTCAGAAAGAGTGGCCAACACTTCTTCCATATGTTCTTTGAGAAGCTGGCGCGATGTTTGTTCATACGGCGTCGGTCCAGTATCTGAGATGAAATCGCCTAAATGACTATCTTCTTCATCGCCAACAGGTGTTTCTAAACTCGTGGGTTCTTGGGAAACTTTCATAATCTCCCGTACTTTAGAGACATCTATTTCCATGGCTTTTGCTATTTCTTCAGGTTGCGGTTCACGCCCCAAATCCTGCATCAAACGCCGAGATATGCGTGCGAATCGATTGATAGTCTCTACCATGTGTACCGGAATACGGATGGTACGTGCTTGATCGGCAATAGCGCGCGTGATTGCCTGCCGTATCCACCATGTCGCATAGGTTGAAAATTTAAAGCCTTTACGCCAATCATATTTTTCTACAGCCCTGATTAATCCTTGATTCCCTTCTTGAATAAGATCAAGAAGCGACATGCCACGACCGATATACTTTTTGGCTATGGAGACAACGAGTCGCAAATTACTCTCCGTCAATTTCTTTTTTGCCCGTTTATCGCCTTTTTCATATTTTTTTGCCAAACTCATTTCATCAGCAAATGTCAAAAGCGGTATGCGTCCAATTTCCTTTAGATACATGCGCACAGGGTCAGAAATTCCTTCGTCTCCGGCACGAACCAGGGCTTCAATTTCTTTTTCTAAATCAGCGATACTTTTTCGCGCTTCCTTTTCGATATCCTGAGAGGTCGTTTCAAATACGTCAATACCCGCTCGTATCAATTGATCGTAAAGATGATCAAGGTCTGCTATTTTTTCTTCCGGTTTTGGGAATACGACGAGGATATCTTCTTGCGTGATAAATCCGTTTTCTTTGCCTTGTTTTACAAGATCAGTAGGAGAGGTGCTTGTCCGTATTTTTGTCATAACTTTCCGAGAGCAGCTGCTCCGATACAAATCAGGAGCTTGCGGCTTCGCTTGAAGCTTATTATACCGTATCTAGCTTTCTTTTTCTAGAGCTGCCCGTTCAGTCGTTAGCGCCTTAAGCGTTTCTTCCAACTTCAACAGGTCAGCTTCTGAAGTGTTTTCGTGTCCCATGGTAGATACGAGGCGTTTCATCGTTTCTTTAATATGAAGTCGACGAATCTCAATCAACGTTTTTTTCCATTCTCGATCATAACGTTTCGCATCGACAAGAATTTCTGACATATCCCACAAAAACGCTTCATCAAATACCGGCAGCAATTCTTTCGCAAGCTTTAAAGCAAAGGCTTTGGGATCATAGTGCGTATGGGTTTTACACCATAAAAGTAAACTCTCAACAATCATTCTCACTGCAGGAAAATAAAACTCCTCTACGCGAACCGCATCAATTAACATTGGCAACTTTAAAACAGGGTCTCCCTGCACCAAAAGTGTCAGCAAGTAGAGCTCCATCCTCTCCCGACGCGTCAGCGATTCCTGACCAGGCAACTCTGGTCTGACGTCTACTGGTGCCGCACGACCGGTTTTTTGCATACGACTGACACTCTCCTGCACTGTTTCTTCCGGCACATCCAATTTTTTGGCAAGAGCACGAATATAGTGCCCTGCTACTACCGGATTTTCAATTTTTGACAACACTGGCACGAGTTCTTCTGTAATTTTTTTCTTCCCGAAAGAAACGGTTGAATCGAACCTGAGGCACGCGGAGTTTATGAAATAATCATAAACTGGTATTGCGTGCTTTATCGCTTTTTTAAACGCGACCGGATCATCCCTCACTGCATCATCCGGGTCTTTTCCTGAAGACATGGTGACAACGCGCATATCAAATCCGCTTTTGTCTGCTATCTCAATGCCACGCCTTGAAGCGGCATCTCCCGCTAGATCGCTATCAAGAGCAAACACGAGCCGTTCGGCAAATCGCCGCAATAATCGTGCATGTTCTTCTGTGACCGCTGATCCTTTGATAGCAACGACATTTCCTATACCCGCTTGAAAAGAAGATATGACGTCCAGCTCGCCTTCCATAATAATTGCTTCTTGAGATTTTTGTATCGCATCTTTGGTCACATCGAGTCCAAAGAGCACTCGACTTTTTATATACACTGGAGTTTCTGAGGTGTTGATGTACTTAGCCTCCTTCGCCTGTGCATCAAGAAGCCTTCCCGAAAATCCCACAACCTGTCCCCTGTGATCCCGCAAAGTAAACATGAGTCTCCCGCGAAACCTATCGTAATACCCTCGCCCCCCCTTGATGACAAGTCCTGCTGTTTCAAGCAGTGTGTGATCATATCCTTTTTTCAAAAGATACGTACTCAGGCCGTCCCAAATATTGGGGCTATACCCTATGCCAAATGTTACAATAGACTTGTCTTTAATACCTCTCGTTTTCACATACGCTCTCCCGTTCTCCCCAACCTTATGTTTGGTGAGAAGATAGTGATAATACTCACTGGCTAAATGATTCACCTCATAAATTTTCTGCTTCATCTTGTTTTCTTCAGTTTCTGGAGCTCGACGTGTGAGCGTAAAGTTTGCTCGATGAGCCAAAACTTCTAAGCTTTCTGCAAAATCCAAATGCTCGTAGAGCATGACGAAATCAAAAACAGAACCACCCTTCCCGCACCCGAAGCAATGAAACGTCTGCCGATCAGGCGAGACGATAAACGATGGAGATTTTTCGTTGTGAAACGGACAAAGGCCCTTTAGGTTTCGTCCGGTTTTTTTCAAGTTGACTCTCTCACTGACAACCTCTACGATATCTACCCGTGATTTGACTTCATCAACATCTGACATGACCCCTAGAATACCACGAATACTGTATCTGGTCTATTTTCCGTCTCGGCAAATCATATTTCATAACTTTTTGTTTTACCATATGCCTCCTTAACTATAAATAAGTACTATAAATGAACTACCCCACAGCATACCGCGAAGAATTTGTTTGATTAAAAAGTTTAGCTTAAATCTTTTTTCTTTTCTTCAAACTCTTTTTTATCAATCTCACCTTTGGCGTATCGTTCTTTCAGAATTTCGAGTGGAGGCTTATCTTTTCCATACGATCCATCGCCATGATCGTGTCCGCACATATGACCATTTCCAAAATTACCCCGCACTAAGGCGACAATCGCCCAGATTACAAGACCCGAAAAGACGACCATAAATATCCAACCGAACCCGCCCATAGCTCCATATCCAAAGTTCATCATAAGATTATTTGATTAATTAATAATAATTATTCTTCGACCGTAAATGGAAACACCATACCTGCTTCAATGTGTTCAAGAATATGGCAGTGCGCTACCCACACGCCGGGGTTTGCTATATCGACCAAAATATCCAGATATTCGCCTGCCGGCACATTGACCGTATCTTTCCACACTAAATTGGTTTGAGGTACGCCATTTTTATTCAGCATCAAGAATCGTTGGCCGTGAAAGTGAATCGGGTGTTGCATTGGGTGCTCGGAGTTGCCGTCATTGGTAATCCGAATTTTCACTTTGTCTCCCACCTTAAACTTCCAGCTAATATCCATGTTTGCTTTGCCGGAGTCCTGATCGATTATCTTCCACGTCACCATATCCGTGTTGGACATTGCGTTCATCCCCGCATTGTCCGAGTCATCCCATTCAATACCTCCTTCCGGTACGCCACCCATCATCCTACCTCCGCCCATACCAGACGGCATCCCATGCGTACCATTGCCCATCATGCCCGTGTTACCGCCCATCATATCGAGCGAGAGCTTTATGCGCTTGTCAATCTCTTTGGCGAAAAAGGGGCGAAACGGATCGATGACTTTAATAGCTTCTGCATTATTGCGAAGCGTCTGGAATAAATTTGTGTTGGCGGAAACGACAACATTTTCCGAAACGATAATTTTTCCAAGACGCATGACCATGTCGGGAGTTTTGTTTTGAATCGTGTATTCGCCCGGTACGTCAAAGTATGCTTCAACTATGGCGCGTTCAGAAGGAGTAATCAGCACCGAGTCTTTCCATTCTTCGCGCTCGTACGCGCCATTGTCTCCACCGACGAGCTTCATTTTGGCTCCTTCAATCACAAGATTAAACGGCCGTACGCTCGCGCTGTTGGTGAAATAGAAACGAACTACTTCGTCTTTTTTAACCGAGAGAGCGTAGTCGGTTTCGCCGTTTATGAGCATAGTGTTTCCAAAGCGTCCCATAAGCGCGCGATCCGAACCATCCTTGTAGAACGGCGCGATTTTGCCGCTCTCGATCAAAATGTCATCGAGGAAAACGACGACTTCACGATCCGCCGAGCTCCAATACGTTGGGCTTTTCGGCGTTACCAAAAAATTTCCATAGAGGCCAAGCTCGATTGCGTAGTCATCCCGCATATGCGGGTGATACCAATACACACCGGCATCGGGAAAGGTGAGCGTGTAAGTAAAAGACTCGCCGGGGAGAACCGCTTTTTGCGTCACATCGGGAACGCCGTCAAAGGCGTTAGCCATGCGCACACCGTGGGAATGAATGGTGTTTGCAACATCCGTATCGTTTTTGAAATTGACGGTCACCGTAGCTCCTTGGGGGATTTTCAATGTCGGTCCCGGAATAGAGCCGTTGTAGGCGAGCATTCTTACTTCGATATTGCCGATTTTTTTCTTCACAAAGCCCGCAGTGAGATTAAATGCGTCCCCATCCTTGAGTTCTATTACTTGTGTCTTCTCGGCGGATGGCAATCCTTTAATACTGGTTGAAAAAGTCTGGCCTAAAACCCTGCTGTTATTTGATGCAAAAATACCCCCGACAATTGCTACCGTTATCGCGATTATACTGATGAGTAATGGTTTGTTTTTCATACATTATTTTGCATTGTTAATAATATTTTGAATGATTTGATCAACTTCTTTTGGTCTTTCACCTAAATCGGCGTGTGGAAAAAACTGTGTCAGAATAATCGGGCGCATACCGGAAATAAACATTTGTCCGTCTTTCCTATATACATTTATTTTACAAGGCAAGCAAAGTCCAATTTTGATGTCAATATCTAAAAACTCACTAGCAAACTTTGCGTTACAAAATTCAATGATTTTAAATGGCTCTCTTTGGAAGCCCTTCTCACTTAGCGTTTTCTGCACATCATGAATATATAAAACCCGCATGCCATTTTTTACTATTTCATCTTGTACGCTTTGAACGGTCTCATCAAAAGCTTTCGCTGTAGTTGAGGTGTAATCGAAATCCATAATAGTACCAGTATATAGTAAATCAAAGGTTTCATGTCAAAAAATCGCATGGCAATCACTTCCTCAACTTCTTGAAATCATCCATATAATTACCACCCCTACCGCCAAATACTAACCACCCACGCACCCAATTAGGAGCTAGTGCCACAGTTGCATCGGTTATGAAGTGAAACAATACAGCTAAATAAATATCTCCGGAAAATATTCGAAGCCATGCAAAAATAGGTCCATATGCCAAAAATGTATAAAAAAATTGAATAATAATTCCTTTCTTTCCACTCCAATAATAATTCTTCAGATGCCATATGCCAAATAAAAACGATGTGACGCCAATCGTGATCCATTGGTTATGCCAAATCTCTTGTGTAATACCAAATAAGATACTTCTATACAAAATTTCCTCCATAAAAGAGGCGTAGACACCAGTAAGGTAAAAATAGAGCACCTTCTGCTTTAATGCGGGTCTCAATCCTAATACAGCAAGAAAAATAGTTAATAGTAATGCAACCAACGAATACCAATGCTGCGGAACAAGCCCTAACTCAATATTCTCTATCATCAAAAGAGGAAGAAAAGAAAGTGTGAATATCCACTTAAAAAAGTAAAAAAGGTGCCAACCGTACTTCCAGTTATCTTTATATATCCACTTCAAACAATAAAATAGCGTAACTGGAGGAACTGATGCATAAAGAGATAACAATAATAAAAGAATATATGTCGCCATACCTTCCAAGGAATATCTAGTATTGTCCTTTGTCTGCAATCCATCCTGTGGACCACGCCCACGATTATACTAAAATTCAATACCAATCTTTATCCATCACTATGGATTATGGAGACAAGAGGTCAATAACGTTTGTGAGGAATGACTGCTGCTTTGTCACAAGCTCACCGGTTTGAGCTGAAACAATCGCTTTTACAGGCTGTGAGACTGGAATAATGGCAAACAAACGGAATATTTTTGTCCCTTCGATCTCATACACAGGCTCGCTATTTCGTACTCTAAGCTGTACGGTACTCTCTACCGGACCCAAAGTTGACGTTGTTGGTATATT
>CAYHQC010000042.1:0-7835 GCA_964358845.1 uncultured Gammaproteobacteria bacterium
CGCATGTATTATACGACGCAGAGCGTCGGGGAATTGACCCGAAGAGAGATTAAATGAAGCTAATTTTGAAGTGAAATTAAGTTCTTGCGAAAGTCAGGTACTATTGCCTTTGAGCAATGAGGGACCAGCCGACGGAGTCACTTTGTACACGTGTATCGTTGTGCTTGTAGTCCACCCAGTCCAGCCAATCAAAAAGCCTGTAGAATAAGATGCTAAAGATGGTGCGCCAGTTTCCTGTCATATTAAGCTCCATCGCGTGAAAGATCACAAGAAAGGGCCCACCCTGCGACCAGATGTCTACTACTTTAAATCCTGCTTCTTTGCAGTAATACTCGAGCCCCGCTTTGGTATAGCGCAAATAGTCGCTTGGATGATTGTGGGTATGCCAGTACTGCACTGTCGTGATTGCGACGAACCCGCCTTTTCTGAGAACCCTCGCTACTTCTATAAGCGCCGCCTTGGGTTCACTAAGATGTTCAAGCACCATGAAAAGTGTCACGATGTCTACAGATGCATTTGGCACAGGAATGTCGTACACAGAGCCTACAATGTCTACCCCTATCCCCTTTTTGATTTCAAGGTTTAAATACTTTTTCGCAAGCGGCGTAAGAAGATGTTTATACTGTGGCGGCGCCCCACCACCGAGATCAATCAATGTATCGAGTTTGCCAGAGATGAGACTATGGAGCTTTTTGACGATCACTCGCACCTGCTCCTGCGGCCGACTAAAGGAGTTTTTTGAGAGACGGTAGTCTAGTTTGGATAAGAGGCTACTCACTTTCATTCAGTCATTATACTGCACCTATGTACAAAATTTGTTATAGTAAATAAATGAAGCTTGTTCCCGCTTTATTTCCAGAAATATTTCTATCGGGACTGTCGCTTATTCTCTTGCAAGCTGCTTGGATATTATATCTCTACACAAAATAAATATTAATCGCATGTAGCATGCCATATGAAATATTAACTTATAAATGCGGGGATTTTTAGGTCATCGTCAGATGGGGGTACCTTTAATTGAATAAATTTATGGACACTGGGTAGCTTTCGTAAATCCGGCTTCCCGCGCTTCCTTTTCCGTGCAAAACCACTCATCATCATTGTAGAGCTGTATATCGGCTGTTTTATACGATTTGCAGGCGGAAAGATGATATATTTTTTTGCCTTTTCGGATATTACCTTTAATATTGCAAGAGGGTTTAGAGGTATTAATAGTTTGTGTGCACTTTGGACCGAATATACCTACTTTTTCAGCTCTCGCTTTCTGCGTTGCTTCGATAAACTCAGGTAGGTCCACATTATCTCTATCATTAAGCACTGCCCAACCAGATGAGAGCATTGCTGTACTCACCACTCCATGATCATTATATACGAGGCCGTTTAATCGCGCACCCTGATGATAATACACTTTAATATATAATTTTTTACCAAGAACAAGTTTTTCAAGCATTTTTTTGGCTTCTTCACTTCCACAGCGGCCGAGTTCCGGCGCATCGATACCGGACACACGGATATATTGTTTTTCTTTGGTTTCAAAGGTGTCGCCGTCAAACACACGTATTGCAGTATATGAAGGAACACCAATAAGTTTCGCTCCGATGTAGAGAGCTATGCCTGTGCCGGCTGCGGCCGCTGTAATACCAGCGACGATTCGATTTTTGTAACTTACTTTCTTTTTACCCACATCTTTATTCTAAAATGAAGAATGTATAAATTCAAATAGATCCAGAAGAAATAATAAAACTGAATCCTAATCACCTCTTTATCACCCTTAGGGTGAACTAGCTTTGCACCTTTGCTTAATGTTGATATAGAGTACAGGTATTAGGTCGAAATTCGAACTTTTCTTATTTGTACTTAATTAGAGAATACCAGCTACTGTATTTTTTAAATCATCTTCAGCTTCATTTAGCTTTTCCTTAAGTTGATCATATTTAATTACTTTTTCCTTCACAAGTTCGTTTTGTTTGTCAAAAGGAATATAGTCTATATAATACTTTTCTAAATCAGGCTTTGTGATTGTCAGTTTGGATGTTCCGTCAGCCAAATCGGAAACAATTCTCTTTCTTATCGCTGCAAAATACCAATTGTAATACTCAAGATTAATTTTATACGAAGAACTTTTTTTGGGTGTCATTATAAGACACAAGTTACTTGCAGTAAATTTACCTTTAATATAATGAGTTCGACCCAAGGATCCGCCAGCTGCCACCGCATAGATAATCGCTTCTGTATCATGTGAAAAAGTGTTGTGCTTTTTCCATTCATTGGATGCTGTAATAAAATCATAATCACCGCCCTCATCAGCGTCATCGCTTGCTAGTGTGCCTTTTTGTAGGTCAAACAAAGTACCAATCTGAACCATCTCGTAATTACTTTTTCGTTTTGTTTGTATACCCGCACAATTAAGGACTCCCTTTCGATATATTTTCTTTTTCTGGCAAACTCTATCTATTTCCTTTGAGTTATTAATTGTATCAATGATATTATTCTCGATGTCATTCCATCTATTAAACTTGTCTACTCTTCCTTTATGTTGAATGCTCTTAAATCCGTCATCTTCAAGATCATAAAATAAAACGTCATCATTCTGACAGTGGGGTGTCTTGGTAAAACCAAAAACTGAAGTGTTAACCGTTCTTTTTTGTTCAGTAAATAGGGCCATTGGCATCTTAATCACAAAATCAAGTTTAGCAACCCCTAGTAATTGCTCCGTTAATCCGCCCTGATTATGAGTTAGCGTTGGGGTGGGCATTATTATGATCAACTTTCCATTCGGTTCAATATAATCTATTGCTTGCTTCGTAAATTTAATTGGATTGTTGTTTTCGTATGGTGGATTAATAATGCACTTGGTAGGTTTCATTTTTCTAATATATTCCAAAATATCAGCATTACTACTATTAACCATACTACCTTGACGTGTATCCGAAAGGCTACTTCTGAAAAGCAGATTGGTCCTTCCGTCACCGTGTAAAAACATATTCGAACATGCTAACGCAAAAAGGACCGAATCAATTTCAAAGCCAATAAGCTGCTTTTCTTTTATGTGACTAATTTTTGATAAATCTTCTTTAGCTAAGGAAGTCATCATTTCCATTGACTCCATTAAAAAACCACCGGAACCTGTACAAGTATCCAACACAACATCATCCTTTGATAATCTGGCTAGTTTTACCATAAGACTTTTTATATGATCTGGTGTAAGAATGATGTTTTTATTATCAATTTTTCCAGCCCTCGAAAGAAAAATCTTGTAGGCTTTTCCTAGTATGTCCTGTTTTTCCTCGTTTAAGTATGGTTGGAATATCTTTGTTTCAATTATCTCAATGATATCTTTATACTCAATGAGAGAGTAATCGATATTTTTTATAAACGAAAACTTGTCTCTCCAGCTGTATTCTTTCGACAGGTTATTTATTTTACTCTCTAGCTGACTTGATATCGCGTCAACTATTGCTTTGTTGAGATTATGAGATTCTAATACAGTTGCTTTGGTCGTTGTGACCTCTTCTCTAGATGGTGCTTGAATTCCTTTGTACGTACTTCTGAAATTACTATTTGTTAGAGCTATCATTAAACCAGAAAAGAATAAACTTCTATCAGTATCTCTTACCTTATTTTCATTATTAAATCTTTTGTTTAAGCTTTTTAATATTAAGACGAGGCTTTCATCAGAAACACTCTCTCCATATTTGTTTTTGTTAAAAGTTTTTTCAAGGTCTACTAAGGAAAGTAATTTGTCCTTTACGAGGAAGCTTCTTATTTCCTTACTACCTAAGATTTTAAAGGAGTATGTTACCTTAATTTGATTTAATTCTTGTCCAGACACAGCAATTCCAACAATATCTTTGTGGATATTATTATTTTCCATGTAAAATTTTACATCTTCTTCTGCTGCTGAGTGTTTTAAAGGCTTAGCTTCGACGATGATTGCAAAATTATTATAATCTAGAAAAAAATCAGGATAACCACTAAAAGATGTGCCCTTTTTTGATATAAAACCATATTCTGAAGGGATTGCTGATTTCTCTATAAAGACACAAGGTCCGTAAAAACTTCTAAATAGGTTTTCCGCTTTTGTTTCACTAATTTTATTCATAAATTTTGCATCTTTATATTTTATTAAATGCCTTTCTTATTACGCCCGCCATCAGCTTTCTTCGTTTTTGCAAAAACTCGTCGCTTTTTGCCTTTTTTTTGCGTTAGCAAGATTGCTGTTTGGCATATAAACCATTCTACTCTATCTCCTCTTAAATTACACGAACTTTTCGAATGCTGTTGGTCAAATTTCAGACACCAATGATTTATGGGAAACTATTAATGGGGAAATTACTGCTTCACCACCATCTTCTCAAATAGATACGTATACTATTAATTTTAATAATCAAACCGCGCTTTCAATCACTCCCACGCCAACTCAAACTCCCACTCCTACACCTACCCCAACCTCAACTCCAACACCCACTCCAACGCCCACATCGACACCTTCTCCGACTCCTACACCGACGCAAACACTCGCTTCCAGCTCATCATCGTCTTCTCAGTCCACAAATACTCCAACTGCCAACCTTTCACTTCCCGATTCACAAAGTACTAAAATTTTATCAATTAATTCATCGACTCAACCAGACATATTAGGCATATCAAAAGAAAAGGAATTACTTTGCAAATCCCCAGTGTCCAGCACTAATAAAGACAAAGTAAATAACAAGCAAATAACGTTATCTCTATTCGATTATGCCTTAGTACCCTTAATCACTGTAATGTTAGGCGCAATTGCATGGCTTATCAAAAACAAACTATGGATAAAATGAAACGCATACTGTATAAATCAACATGACAGGGTTAGACCCTGTCAGGATGTATGCCTGCCAAAAACAAAGTTAAAACATTTGTAGACCATGCGTATTACCACGCATATAATCGAGGCGTCGAAAAGAGAATCATATTCATCGACGATCAAGATTATCGCGTATTCTTAAGCTATCTTCGTGCCTATCTATCAAAACCTATAGACACACCCCTCCACCCAATCACAGAGGTGACAGGGTTGAACCCTGTCAGACAAAGACAGCTGTTATCGTTCTATGGTCAGATCGTCCTTGTGGCATATTGTCTCATGCCCAATCATTTTCATCTCCTACTCTGGCAGTCCGAAGTAAATAGTATGACAAAGTTCATGCAGGCACTTGGGACAAGCTATTCCATGTATTTTAACCACAGATACCGACGCGTTGGGACACTTTTCCAAGGCACGTATAAAGCGGTGTATGTCGATCGAGATGAATATCTTCTTCATCTATCTCGATACATGCATAGAAATCCAAATGAACTAATAGGGTTGACAGGGTTAGACCCTGTCAAGCTATCAGAGTACCCCTACTCGAGCTACCAATATTATTTAAATATGAAAAAAGCCCAATGGATCAATCCAAAACCAGTTTTAGAGTTCTTTTCTAACAACAAATCGAGTGTGTTAAGCTCAAACAGGAAATTAAATTATGAAAGTTTTGTCGAAGAGCGTACGGATGAGCTATCTGAACATGAGATCCTTAAAGGATATATGATTGATGACTGACAGGGTCCGACCCTGTCAGGGAATAGTACATAAAACCGAAACGTGAGCAATCTGAATGACATAAGTTGCGTCCAACTCACCAAAAAACCAGAGCTTGATATACCGCCATTATTTTAACGGCCAGGTGCCGTTTTTGATACGCTACTATGGTGGACCCGAGAGGTATCGAACCTCTGACCTCTTCGATGTCAACCCGAACAAATTTCCTATGGAAATTTGCACGGGTCAACGAAGCGCTCCCCGCCTGCAAACGCTATGCGTAAGCATTGCGGGCAGGTACCACTGAGCTAATTTGTGGGCGCATCAGGATTTGAACCTGAGACCTTTTCAATGTCAATGAAACGCTCTAGCCAGCTGAGCTATACGCCCAATATTTTTTAATACGATCCGCTCGGCAATTATATCGTGTTTTCTTATCCTTGACCACTTCCTATCTGTGTCCTACACTAACTATATATATGAATGGCATCAAACGCGCGATAGCTGGGTTTTTTGATTTTCTCCAAGGGATAGTGGCCGTCGCCGCAATTATGGTCATGGTTTATCTTTTCATCATGTCGCCGCAGGAAATCAGCGGTTCATCGATGACCCCTACGTTTATAAACGGGGAATATATACTCACCAACAAAGTCATTTACCGCTTTACCCTCCCCCAACGAGGAGATGTCGTCATCTTTAAATCTCCAAAAAACAAAGATGTAGACTATATAAAACGTGTCATCGGTTTGCCTGGAGAAACTATCCAACTTAAAAACGGGCAGTTTTTCATAAATGGCCTTCCACTTATCGAAAACTATGAGTACAACAAGCCGGTATTTGGAGAGTCGTATATGCATGAAGGAGATGAAATAGACATCCCGAAAGACCAATACTTCTTGATTGGCGACAATAGACCGGGAAGTTCTGACTCACGAGAATTCGGACCAATCGTCCTTGAGGATTTCATTGGGAAAGCTTTTTTTCGCTACTGGCCTACAACCAAAACAGGTCTCGTCAAGCAAGGAACGTACAATTAACCGAGCAATTCGTGGATATGCTTTAAGGATTTACTCGTAGTCTCCAAATTTCCTCGAATCACAAAAACGACGCGTGCTTCGACTTTTGATTGTGTGATTTTCACCAAACCATTCACTGATTGCGCGAGGTCTTTGGCAATTTTATCTAAGTCATCTGAGTGAATTCGCTCAATTTTGTGCGCTGGCCTTTGATCTGATTGAGCCTTAAGCCTTCGGGCAAGGTCTTCTGCCCTTCGCACGGAGGCATTTTCTGAAAGAATCGTCTTATATGCATCTACCATAAGCTTGACATCATTTAAGCCGGCAATCGCGCGCGCATGCCCTTCGCTAATAGCTCCAGAAACCAATCCATCTTTGATAGCATCAGGAAGGGCTAACAACCGCATCGTGTTTGAGACGTAGGATTCGCTTTTGCCAATGCGCTTTGCGATCTCTGTGACCTGAAGACCAAATTCTTCGATGAGACGCTGAAAAGCAAGAGCGCGATCTATAGGATTTAAATCTACCCGCTGAACGTTTTCAACGATTGCCATCTCAAGCATCCCCCGGGCATTTGTTTCTTTGATAAGAACGGGTACGGTCGTAAGACCTGCAATTTTGGATGCTCTCCACCGTCTCTCTCCCGCGATAATCTGATAGCCGGCAGGAGTCTTTGCGACGACCAAAGGCTCGATGATACCGTGTTCTTTTATGGAATCTACCAAATCACGAAGTGCATCTGCCGCTATAAACCCTCTCGGTTGCAGAGGATTTGGCTGTAATAAATCCAAATCAAGATGAAGAACTTGCTGCGTGTCTGACATTATGAATGTTTTATGGGCAAGCCTGTCTGCGCAGGTAGAACTGATACTATTTGTTTTCCGCGCTTCAAACCAAATTTCACGATTCCAGAGATAAGCGCAAAGAGTGTAAAGTCTTTGCCCATACCTACGCCATCTCCCGCATGATACCGAGAACCTTTTTGCCGTACGAGAATATTGCCGGCGACTGCCATTTGATCACCATAAATTTTCACCCCAAGTCTTTTGGATACTGAGTCTTTATTTCCTTTTGCTGTACCGCCTGCTTTTACATGAGCCATATATAGTTACTTAGTTAATTAGTTACTTAGTTAATTAGTAATCCAAAAAATTTATATTTTCTTAAATACAAAAAATTCTCGTCTGACTACTGCATCTGGTCTACCATATTCTATAGGTCCAACAAGAAGAGTATACCCGAGGTTTTCACACCTGTCA
>CAYHQC010000043.1:0-7765 GCA_964358845.1 uncultured Gammaproteobacteria bacterium
TATTCATATCCCTCTAGTGTGCCTGATTATGGGAAATTACGCAACAAGTCTATTGAATTTGACTGTTACTTGCCATAGGTATGGGCTAGTTTATAATATATAGGTACATGCATAGATTTAACCTTGAAGAACATTTGGCAGTAGAACACAAAAAAACAACGCTTAGTGAATACTTGCGGGAGATTGTGTATGGCGGTAACGATGGCATCGTCACCACATTTGCAGTAGTTGCAGGATTTGCCGGAGCTCAAACGAGCCCAACTTCCTCACCTGTGCCAATTTTATCAGTCTTATTATTTGGATTAGCAAATTTACTGGCAGACGGCATATCCATGGGACTCGGGAGCTTTCTCTCGCTTCGGGCTGATAAAGATGTATATAAAATGAACAAGAGTAAGGAAAAACACGAAATCATACATGACCCTGATAATGAATTTAGTGAAACAGTAGAAATTCTGATGCGCAAAAAAATTTACAAAAACAGACGCGCTCACTATTGCAAATCTCTATCGCTTAAATCCTTCGTATTGGCTTGAATTTATGATGAAAGATGAACTAGAAATGAATGATCCTGAATCAGAACATCCCATTTTCGTCGCACTAGCTACATTCTTTTCTTTCATCATTTTCGGCGCTATACCACTTCTTCCGTATATAACGCCGCTACCGCATGAATATCTTTTTAAAGCATCTCTTCTCTCTACCATATCAGCTCTTCTTCTTTTAGGCATCCTTCGCGGTATTGTCTCGCAACAAAAATCCGTCCGAGCCATAATGGAAACGCTTTTTGTCGGTGGTATTTCCGCAAGCGTAGCCTACACAGTCGGCACATTCTTTAGAATATAGTAATCCGTACTAAAAATAGCGTTGACACCAAACAATTGCTATGACAATATTACTATATGGGTTCAAAAATCTCGATGGTTTTGGTATGGTTTCCCCTCACATTGGGCTTGTTATTTTCTAATCTTCTCGTGCTCTCGAGTATGAGCGCACGTTCGTCAAGTCAAGCATACGAAAAAACGCGTATCTACCGAGTGCCCATTGCTTCCTCAGCACTTGATGGAAGCGAACAAGTGTTGGGAGCAACCATTGAAGCAGGAGATGCTAGAGCGCTCATTCTCTCCTCGTACCTTGCCAGACAAGAATCTCCCCTTGCCGAATTTGCCAACTATATTATAGACCGTGCCCAAGCGTATGGGATAGATTATCGCATGGTTCCCGCTATTTCCATGTGCGAGTCCGGTGGGGGGAAGCGAATACCCACAAAAGATTCATATAATGCGTGGGGGATTTCAGTCTATACTGGTCAGCTTTCCGGCAAAAAATTTATAAATTGGATGTATGCTATAGACTGGGTGAGCAAATACATCAAAGAAAAATATCATGATCAAGGCCTCGTAGAGCTCACTGCTATTGGCGCTAAATGGGCACCTCCTTCTGTCGAAAATGGCAATTCATGGGCAAACTGCGTAAACTTCTTTATGAACCAGATGCAATAACTTCGACCCATAGAGTACTGACTTAGCCTCAATCAGTGCGATAGAAGGGTATTTAGTCTAATCTTTAATAAGCCCATAATACTTGACATTCTACGAATTATAGGGTATACTCTCAAACAGATCCTAAGGTTTACTAATTTATTAGTTGGCTTTAGGGTTTTTTATTGGGTCTTGAGATCTGCCCGCTCGATGCCCAATATCACACCAGACTCGCTTCAGTCCGACCGATATCTTACTTTCCCTCGAGTCCCGAAAAATACGGGGTTCGACAGTAGAGCAAGATATGAAAATAATTCTTACATATATCTCACTTATACTTTTGGCTTTAGCGACAGCCGAGCCCGTTCTTGCAGATCAAATTGTCGTAGCAGGCACATCTGCTACTCCCAATTTTGTTGTAATTACTCCGGATTCACGACTACTTCAATTAGAAAAGTATCTAGACTCACACAACTCGCCACTCTCAAACGATGCTGACTTTCTTATTGCGGAAGCTGATCGCTTAAATCTTGACTGGAGGCTTGTAGCGGCAATTGCAGGTACAGAATCAACCTTTGGCAAACACATACCATCAAACTCATATAACGCGTGGGGGTGGGCGATCTACACTGGTATGCAGGACGGGAAGCACTTTGCATCTTGGAAAGACGGTATCACAACCGTATCTGAAGGATTACGGTATAGGTACATAGATAGAGGTGCAAAAACGATTGAACAGATCGGAAGAATATATGCCGCATCCCCGCGATGGTCTCGCAATGTTCATTTTTTTCTAAGAGAAATTGAATTATTTAAGCCAGCCGCTACCAGTCTGCTAGCGATTACTATCTAAGCACGGTATAATTGAAAAGTAGTATCGCTCTCGTGGTGGAACTGGTAGACACGCAGGTTTTAGGAACCTGTGCCGTAAGGCTTAGAGGTTCAAGTCCTCTCGGGAGCACTAAATGGCGCGTCCCGCTTAGCGGGATGGGGCAACCCTTGAAGGTTCGATTCCTCTTCTCGGCACCATAAGCTATTTATGTACTAAGTTTTATTTGAGGTTTCCCGCAAAGCGGAATTTCGACACACTAATGCTCGGTGACTCGCAAAGTGCGTCGTGAACAAGTCCTCTCGAGAGGACCAAAGTATAAGCTTCACTTGCTCTTTTGTCACACACTTCGTACTATAATTATATGGGTCTTAAACGATTATTTGTCACTCTTATTGTACTTCTCTTAAGTCTCACTCTCACAAGGCCTGCAAACGCCTCCTCGCCACAAGCGTATCAGGATTTCCTTTTTCAATTTGATATCTATCGGCAGAAATTTAGTGATTATCGCGTGGCCCTCGGGGAATTTAAAAAATATAGTTCGCTCTCAAGCGAGCAGGATGCGCTCAATAAAGTAAAACTGCTTATCGCGCAACGCAATCAAGTAGCGCGTGCGTATTTTTTATTCCTCAATGAAAGTCTTTCGGAAAATCCATCGATGCCACCAAGTGAGCTTGATCTGCATCGCAAGATCATCGTAAATGAAATAGCTTTTCTTGACGTACAAACCACTCTCGCACCATCACTTTCCTCTTTAGCTGATGTAGAGAAGGTATCAGCTGAGTTTATTAAGCATTATCCCATAATGCAGTCGGCATTTCGGCAAGTCATCATCGCAACGCAATTAGGATACCTGCGTTACTACGCGAAAAAATTTGATGCGGTTGCAACGAGCGCGCAAGCATTAATAAACGCGAGTCGATCAGCCAATACGGATAGTAAGCGCTCTACACTGGATCGCTGGATCTTAGCCCTTTCAAATAAACGCACTTTGCATCAGCAAAAAGTAGATGGTATACGTATTGGAGCTTTCAAGTTAACCGGTGATGTGGCGGATCAGGATCGCAAATTTACTCTCCTTCTTCAAGATCTTTACGATGCACGACAATATTTAGTAGAAGGCGCGTCTTTTTTTACTGAAGTAGAAAATGCGCTCAAATATGATGATTAAACCTATGGACATCGAACCCAACATACCATCAGTCGTAGTCAATGAACCGCAAGCTAATATTGGAGTGACTGAATCACCCACTCAAAACCCAGATCCATTTACACCAGCCATGCCTTCAAATCCACCTATAAAAAAACCTCCCGTGCCATTAATTCCGATAGTAGGCGGGATTATTGTCCTCATTCTTGTTTCTCTCCTGATACAATTTATTCAAAGTAGACGTATAAATACCGTGACCGTTGAAATTGCTCCGTCTCCAACCGTTGCAGCCACACCCACACCAATGCGTAAACCTTCTGCACTCTTTGCCACTGAGGCATTTGCATCATTTAGCGCTCAGAAAGCATCGTATTCTTCCGAAATAAATAATTTTTCTTTTCAGGAAGGTCTCTTTACCCCTCCAACACTTGATCTTGACCTTGGAATATACGATTAACTTGTGATACACTCACTCAATGACTTCGACGAAAACTGTATCTGCTGACGGCACCATAGAGCTCACATTCTTCATCCCTTGGAAAACTTTACAGGCGACCTACGAAGTAGTGGTTGACGATTTTGTGAAAGAGACAGAACTTAAAGGATTTCGCAAAGGCAAAGCGCCAAGAAAAATGGTAGAGGACACCCTCAATAAGAATACGGTGTATGAGGAAGCGATCAAAAGATTAGTCCCCAAAGTTTATGCTGACACGATTGAGGAACATAAACTACGACCTATTCTCACCCCGCAAATAGAGCTTAAAGAAGCTAAAGAAAATACTGATTGGACCATCACCGCAAAAACATGTGAAAGACCCGTGGTAGAAGTAGGAGAATATAAAAAAGTAATTCACGAACTGAAATCAGAAAAAGCAAATAAACTTATCATTCCAGGTCAGGAAGAACCAAAACCAGAAGACAAAAAGCCAACACTTGATGAAATACTCACCAAAGTCTTGAGTGTCACAAAGGCCACAATCCCGTCAGTTCTTATCGAACACGAAGTGACCCATCAACTCTCACAACTTGTGGATCAAACCAAAAAGCTCGGGCTTACAGTCGAGCAATATCTTGCTTCAACCAACCGCACTGCTGAGTCGGTTCGTCAAGAATACACGACAAACGCGACAAGAGTATTATCCCTTGAATTTACATTGGAAATAATTGCTGACAAAGAAAAAATTACTGTAGAAGATGCAGATTTAACGAAGATACTGGAAACAGCAAAAACAGATGCAGAAAAGAAGCAATTTGAAGAGCAAAAATACTACATCGTAAACATGGTCAGACGGCAAAAGACGCTTGATTTCCTCGCTTCCTTGTAAGCTTTTATAGGCTAATTCAAAATTTTGACTTTCTCCAAAGCTGTAGTATAATCACGCCAACATGACCAAAACGAGCCCAAAAAACAAGCCGGCTAATTTTAAAAACGATAACGTACTCGAACAATTACGGGGGGTAGGCTCTAATGTGGCGATAAATACGGTAGATATGGCAGCCAAGGTGGGAGAGACGGTATTTTCCGCTCTTGTAGGCAGCCCTATGCAAATGTCCGGAGAATTAGAACCCAATCAAACAATTGAGCTTAGTATACAACAGCAAGAAACGTCAAAAGTTCACATAGAAGCGCCAAGAATGGATGAGGCGCATGCATCTATAGATGCCATTGCGGAACAAACGCGACAACAACTTGAGGCAGTACGTGAGGAACTGAAAGCGCTTGCTAAATCTCTCAAAAATCTCAATCAAGATGTGCAGTCAGCCATTGAACAAGCACCGGTAAGCCCTGGTATTTATCACATAAACTATTACGATCAACTTCGGATATTTATCCATGTTCTTCGCCAACAAATTGAAGATAGCCGTACGTGGCTCTCTATGAGTGTAGGACGCAAAAAGAAAATGGGATATTGGGGAATGTTTAAAAAACACGGTACTACATTCGGCCTCTCCAATGAACGATCTTTGGCCACAGCCGCTGGATAAGGTAAGACCTTCCTTATATAATAGCGTCTACGGACTTGTATCTCAGTGGTTTACCCGCGCAAGTTTTTGCTTTGCAAAAATTTGAACGGGAAAAGAGCGTTGCATTCTGTGTACTATACATATATTTTACGAAGTTTAATCGATGGTAAACTGTATTCAGGTTATACAGATAACCTTAAGCATCGGTTTCAAGATCATAACTCTGGCAGAGTAGAAAGTACTAAACATAGAAAACCGTTTATACTAATCTATTACGAAGCATACTTGCATCAACAAGATGCTACGAGTCGTGAAAAATTCTTTAAAACACAATGGGGAAGAAATTATTTACGGCGGGTATTAAAAAACTATTTGAAGGACACGTAGCTCAGTGGTAGAGCGCTGCATTCACATTGCAGATGTCGGGGGTTCGAACCCCTCCGTGTCCACACGTAGCTCAGTGGTTTACCCTCGCAAGTTTTTGCTTTGCAAAAATTTGAACGCGTGAAGAGCATTGCATTTACCCGAACAAATTTCGAGAGAAATTTGAACGGGTGAACATTGCAGATGTCGGGGGTTCGCGACGTCAAATCCTACACGAGCCATTAATTATGAAAATACCATTTTTCTCGCCATACATTACCGGAAACGAAATCAAATATATAAAAGACATTATCAACCATCGAAAGGATATGTCAGGGGATGGAGAGTATACGAAAAAAGTCCATGCGTGGTTTGAAAAGCGATACGGTGTTGCCAAAGTTCTTCTCACTACATCAGGTACCACCGCACTTGAAATGGCAGTGCATCTTTTAAATCTTAAAAAAGGTGATGAAGTGATAGTGCCTTCATTTACATTCTCCTCTACTGCCAATGCAATTCTTTTACAAAAAGGGTTGAAGGCTGTCTTTGCAGACGTGGATCCCAATACACTAAACATCGACCCTGATGATATAAAGCGAAAAATTACCAAACACACGAAAGCGCTTCTGATCGTTCACTACGCAGGTGTTTCATGCGACATGGATGCGATCATGAAAATTGCCAAAAAACATAAACTCAAAGTCATAGAAGACGCCGCTCAGGCGATAGAAAGTAAATATAAAGACAAATATCTCGGCACATTTGGTGACTTCGGCTGTTTGAGCTTTCATGATACGAAAAATATTACCTGTGGAGAGGGAGGTGCCCTTTTTATCAATTCCAAAGATACTAGAATTATCGAAGAGGCGGAAATCATACGGGAAAAGGGAACGAATAGAAGCAAATTCTTTCGCGGACTCATTGATAAATATACATGGGTTGATGTAGGGAGCAGCTATTTGCCAAGCGACCTTCTTGCCGCATACCTTTATGCCCAACTTGAACAGATAAACCACATCATTTCAAAACGTAAAAAGGCATACGAATACTATCGAAATAAACTTGCGCCCTACGCAATGCGGGGATTATTTCAACTCCCCACAATTACCAAAGGTGCTACACACAACGCGCATATTTTCTACATCCTTCTGCCAACAGCCGCAAAACGAGATAAAGTGCTATCTCACCTAAGAAAAAATGGCATTGGTGCATCATTTCACTACATCCCGCTTCACTCGAGCCCGCAGGGTATTAAAGCTGGGGGTAATCCTAAGGCATTGCCTGTGACTACATCAGTAAGCAGCAGACTGTTGCGTCTTCCGTTATTCACTGATATATCCCATAAAGAGCAGAACTATGTCATAAACCAATTGCTCGCGATTCTATCGCTATAAAATTATGGCCCAGATACTCTCTCTCATCGCGCAGCTTATTTTTGCCAGTTTATTTTTCTTTCTTTGCATCGCTTTTGTCTCTGGGGCACCGTTTGTCCCATCAAAAAAAAGCGCGAGTGAGGCGATGATTCGCCTTGCCAAAATAAAAGCAGGGACACATGTTTATGACTTGGGAAGTGGCGATGGAAGACTTCTTGTTATGTCTGCCAAACAAGGCGCCCGAGCAGTAGGATTTGAGATCAATCCCTATTTGGTTCTTCTCACACGAATTCGAGCCTTCTTTGGTCATTATAGAGGCTCTGTAAGAGTATTCTGGTCCAATCTCTGGAAAGCACCAATTTCTGACGCGGACGTTGTTTTTGTCTATCTTCTCCCATGGCGAATGGAGGAACTAGCCAACAAGCTGACAAGAGAGGTAAAGCCTGGAACATTGATCATCTCCAACAGCTTTATATTTCCCAATTGGAAGATCGTTGATAAAGACGAAATCAACCACATCTACGCGTTTCGTATCCCCATTAATACATGAGACCTGTTGCTCATTAACCCTCATTAGCCTCATACTGGATACATATGACTATTC
>CAYHQC010000044.1:0-7528 GCA_964358845.1 uncultured Gammaproteobacteria bacterium
TCCCGAGAGCTAACAATTAGGCACGAAGTTTATGGGGTGATAGAAGTCAGGAGAAGCGCACTTATCATGAAAAGTTATTGAACGTGTAAATAAGAACTTACAACTCCGTCATCGTGTTTAATATATTTTATCTTAATAATACTGGATCCACACCCTTGAGACGATGAGAATAATTCGCCGTCTGCTGGTGCACGTATAACCTCGCTTCCTGATGAAACCATATCAAATCCTGTATGAATTCCGCCTGAATATGAATATCGCCATGAATATGGCGTTTTACCAAAATGCTGAGTTAAACGTATGATATCGACAAGCGGCCAACTCCAAGGTCCATCGCCAATGGTAAATGTACCCCCGTTTTGCTCATCTTGTATTGTTTTATTTGACAACTTTGACCCTGGATCAATCCATGAACCATTTTTCGTCACTTCAAAGTGAAGATGTGCACCAGTTGAACAGGATGGGTAACCTGTGTTGCCAACAAGCGCAATAGGATCGCCTTTTTTCACAGGTCCAATATTGACACCCTCTTGTAGCGCTCGATCAAATGCTTGTTTCTCAGCGAGCGCTTGAGCTAACAATCTCTGATAGACAACTTCGCTATTTTTTGTTTGATCCAAGAGTGCTTGCTTCGTTTGTTTTTGCTGGGCTAGTTCACGCGCATGTTGTTCTTGCTGCTTTTTGAGCTCTGTCTGTTCACTCTTTTTCTTTTCTCGTTTATCCTTCTGTTCATTATAACTTTGCTGTGATTTTTCTAAATTTTTGTAAATCTTTGTATCTTGCTCCCGAAGATTAAGAAGGTATTCAGATCGCCGGACAAGCTCCGAAAAATTACTGCTTAAAATTACCTGTGCCAGATCAAACACTCGTTTTCGCTTGTATGTTTCTGGTATTCTATGAAGTGCTAACTCAAGTCGTCTCGTCTTATCTTTTTCTAATTGTTCAATAGTATTATTAAGCTCACTAATTTCATTTTCAAGCGTGTCTATTTTTGTTTTTGCGATTTCAAGCTTTAATGTCGTTAACGTAATTTGTGAATTTAACAATGTAATTTGCTTCGTTAAGCTGCTACCAGCACTCTGTAACTCAGTAATTTTTGCCTGAAGTTCCTCTATCGTTGAAGCAGATACTGAAGACACAAAAAGCAAACTAAAAATAACAAAGATGCTACCTATTAAATATAACCGTATCTTCATGCATGCGTGCTTTCTTAAGCGCATCCCGAGTCCGCCAGTTGGCGGATCGAGGGATCTATTTAATCTCGTAAATATCTTCCAAGTGCTATAACACTGCCAAAACTTCCGATGATAAATCCGACAATCATATTTGCCAGAATAAAAGAGAGACATGAAATTATAAATACGGCACTTGTAGCACTGCCTAAAATCATTTGTATCGAAGGAATCACTCCTAAAAATGACACGAGCGTATACCGCTGCCAAAGGATAAGCATAGTAACCAAAAATGATGCAAGGCCGGATCCAATCACTCCATACAACCCACCCTCAAGGATAAATGGAGCTCGTATGGTCCACGGTGATGCCCCAACCAATGTTAGAATTTCTATTTCATCACGCTTTAAAGCAACTTTCATTGCGATAACGGTACCTATAATCAATAAACTGTCCAACACCAATAAGCCGCCAATAATACCCCCTGTCAATCGAATTGCATTTGTCCACGAAAGGAGAGAGTCGACCACATCACGTTGATATATCACTTCATCAACTCCTGCAGCATCTCGAATTTTCTCGTCAAGTTGTGACAAAAACGTTGGGCTCTTTGCAGAAACTTCCAATGATGCGGGTAATATGTCCGCACTCACCATTTCTAAAAGAAGCGGGTCATTTTTATTTTGTTCTTTATACATTGAAAGTGCGTCATCTTTAGAAATAAATTTTGTAGACGCTACCAGCCCCGTTTCATCAAGTAATGCTTTTAACTCCTCTGCTTCCTTTTCTCCTGCATTTTGGACAAAAAATACGGTCAATTGAGGCTTGCTTTCAAAGTATGAAATAATGGAAAGCGAAGCTATCGTAGCAAGAAAAAATACTCCGCCGACAAGAAATGTCAAAAACATGGTAAGTACGGCAGCCATCGCTTGATACGGTGAGCGCCTGATATGAGTGTGAACGTCTCTAAACAGTCTCATTTGCCGTCTCCTTCCTTATGCTCATGTTTTTCATGTTTTATTATATGATATTTCCCTTTGGCTTCATCTGCAATTAATTTGCCATGATCAAGGGTTAATGTACGTTTTTTCATTTTGTTTACTGCATCTTGATTATGGGTTGCAATTATCACCGTCGTTCCAAGACTATGTATCTCTTCTAATATCCCCCAAATGCCAGCAGCTGTTTGCGGATCCAGATTTCCTGTCGGTTCATCAGCGAGTACAATCTTTGGACCTCCAACAATTGCGCGTGCGATGGCAGCGCGCTGCATTTCGCCAGCCGATAGCTGGACCGGGAAAAAATTACGCTTGTCAGAAAGTCCCACAAGATGCAGCACATTCATAACCCCTTGCTCTATTTGGTGTGAAGGCTTACCCAATATCTCACTTACCAACGAAACGTTTTCATATACTGTACGGTCAATAAGCAACTTAAAATCCTGAAATACAATACCAATCTTTCGACGAAGAGCATAGACAGTATTTGCCGTAAGCGATCCCACAGCGATATCATCGACGGTAATCAAACCGTTTGTCGGTAATAAATCTCGTATCAAAAGCCGCAAAAATGTAGTCTTTCCCGACCCTGATGGCCCAATAAGAAACACAAATTCCCCATCCGATATTTTCACAGATACGTCTACTATCCCTGGGGTATTCCCAGGATATAATTTGGAGACATCGAAGAATTCAATCATTGCGACAGCGTTTCAAGGCGACCTACATCCATAAGCCATGATACTTTCTTAGCTTGCATAGTCTGACCACACACCTTCACCTTCGTTCCCACATACTGATCCATGTCAACCACTGAAGATAATAAATACGCCGTTTGAGATGGGCCTCCATCTCGCAAAAGCTTATGCGTTCCTTCACCCGCTAATCCTTCTTTTTCAAGCGTACCTGTAGCACAGTCTTTAAATGTTGAAGGATCAGAAATACCTACTACGGTCGCAGTTTTTATTGCTGTTCCGATTGGAGCTGTTAACGTACCTGCACCATCTTTTGAGGAAAGCAGATATCCAGTCCCCACCCCCAACGCCGCTAACAACACATATACAAAAATAACGATATATCGTCGTTTTTTGACATTTCCTAATCGATCAAGCGTTGGCATAGTATCAAGTGATTTCAACATAGTAAATATACATGTTCAAACTCTCTCTCCCCATTATCACTAGTTATGAGTATTTTTTCAAGTACGCTAATATAAAATCCTCTATATCTCCATCAAGCACTCGAACCGTATCCCCTGTCTCATACTCAGTACGAACGTCCTTTACCAGATGATAAGGATGCAGAACGTATGAACGAATCTGGTTTCCCCACCCCGGAGTTTTATAGACCCCGCGAAATGATTTTTCCTGTGTTTTTCGCTTTAACTCTTCGATCTCCCACAATTTCGCACGTAAGAGTTTTAAAGCAAACTCTCTATTTTGTCCCTGATATCGTTGAGCTTGACTGGTGATAATTATTCCTGAAGGCTTATGCGTCAAGCGCACTGCTGTCGAAACTTTATTGACATTTTGTCCGCCTTTTCCACCGCTTCGATAAAACTCCCAAACGAGATCATCTTCATTGATTGCGATTACATCCTCATCTTCAATCATAGGCCACACCTCTACCATCGCAAAAGACGTTTGCCTGAGTTTATCTGCATTAAATGGAGACTGCCGTACCAGCCTATGTACTCCCACTTCAGCTTTTAAAAATCCATACGCATATTTACCATGCACCTCTACAGAAATGCTTTTGAGCCCCGCCTCTTCGCCATACGTTACATCCATCTCTTCCCACTCCCAACCCTTTTTTTCAAGATATCGTGAATACATCCTATGAAGCATCTGTGTCCAATCCATCGCCTCAGTGCCGCCTTGTCCCGAATGGAGAGACAAAATAGCGTCGCCTTTATCATACGAACCGCTCAAATATAGCGCAAACTCAAGTTTTTTTATCTCTCTTTTGAGTGTTTCTTCATCACCCAGTTCTATAAGCGCCGCAAAATCCTCGATAGTGACAAGTTCTTTTTGAAGCACTGAAATCCTTTTCATCTTCTTTGTCGCGTCAGTGTGATCCTTCCAAAAATCAGGATGCATGGATTCCGCTTCAAATTGTCGGATGTCTTTTCTCACTCTCTCAGGATCAAGTTTCAAGAGAAGTTCGTTTGCTCGATAGAGAAGATTGCTGTCCATGAGGCTATTCTATCATGGATTATTTTCTGACGGCTCGTTTATCACTTCAGGAATCGGACATATCGATGTACGAACAGCTTGTTGTTGATCTTCAGGGAGCTCTTTAAACCGTGTCACCAGCTGTGTAATGACGGTAGTAGAAACGATTTCATTGATGGTATTTGTGCTATTTGAAATAGTTTCTGAAGCCTTTTTTGCAACAAGATCAGGAATATTAATTGGTGTGATGGCTAAAGGGTCAGAAGTTCCCAATACTTTTGACGCCTCTTGACCTACAGAGGTTTGCATCACGAGGCCTCGTACTTTCTCTAAAGCCGGAGGCATAGTCGACGCGGTCGCAAAAGGCCAAAGAAGACTAGCCGCTCCAATTACAACTGCAGACCCAAACGCGGCCCCAATAAATTGAAAAAAGTGCATACTACTATTATAGTACGATAAACGAAAGGTATAATACATGTATGCTGCGTATATTAGGAGTGGATCCTGGGACGGCAAGAATCGGGTGGGCCCTCATTACCGAACAATCAGGAATACTGAGCGCTTTACATTTCGGATGTATCATTACACCCCAAGAAGTCACTGCTGAACGTCGATTGAAACAACTTTTTGAAGAATTTACTGCCATTATCAGGAAATATAAACCTAATGTCGTAAGTGTCGAGGATCTTTTTTTCGCGACCAACGCAAAAACAGCGATCGCTGTCGGGCAAGCCCGCGGCGTGATACTTTTGGCGGCTGCACTATCAAATCTCTCTGTCGCATCATATAGCCCCGTCACGATAAAACAAACAATCTGCGGCTCAGGAAGTGCCAAAAAAGCACAAATTGGAAAAATGGTACAACGAATCTTTTCATTACAAAGCATTCCCACACCTGATGACACGTGCGATGCGTTAGCAATTGCTGCCACGCACGCATTTTCGTATAAACTCAAAAACCAAATGCAAAAAGCATACAAATCTGCTAAGCTTCGGTCAGTATGATTGCACAACTTACGGGAACCATCATATCCAATACATCAAATCCCATTGTGATTGACATTCACGGTGTCGGATATGGCGTCTTTATGCCTCAATCAATGGCGGCAAACCTAAAACTCGGCACTGTTTCCACACTATTTATCCATACCCACGTCAGAGAAGATGCGCTCCAACTTTTCGGATTTACCTCACTTGAGGAACAGCGGCTATTTGAACTTCTCGTCACCGTCTCAGGAGTTGGACCCAAAACCGCGCTTACTGTGATGGATCGGGGGGCTAAAGCAGTACAAAAAGCAATTATATCTCATGACGTTTCATTTTTTACCTCTGTTCCCCGATTAGGTACAAAAAATGCCCAAAAAATCATTATTGAACTCAAAAATAAACTCGGCAGCACTGCTGACTTTGATCTTTCAAGCGATACGGGTGAAACAACCTCACTTATCGATGCATTAAAATCCATGGGGTTTGAATCTAAAGATATTCGTGATGTCATTGGTCGATTACCAAAAGATGCATCTATTGAAGAAAAGATAAAGCAGGCAATTGGCTTACTTGGTAAAGCAAAATAATATGAAAAAACCATTGACCAATGCAACAGACCCACTAACTGCCGAAGAGCAAAAACTTTTTGTCTCACTTCGCGCATCCTCTTGGGATGAGTTTGCCGGACAAGAAAACGTGAAGCGCACGCTCTCTATAGCCATTGCCGCGACCAAAAAACGTAAACAAGCATTGGAGCATATCCTTCTTTACGGTCCGCCGGGATTGGGGAAAACTACTCTTGCTCATATCATCGGGAAAGAGCTTGATGTAAACGTACGGGTGACATCAGGTCCTGCTATCGAGCGCTCCGGAGATCTAGCGGCAATTCTCACCAACCTTGAACCCCATGACATCCTCTTTATCGATGAAATTCACCGGTTAAACAAGGTAGTAGAAGAAATGCTCTATCCTGCTATGGAAGACTATTGCCTCGACATTATAATCGGCAAAGGACCGTCCGCCAGAACGGTACGGCTTGACCTCCCGCAATTTACCATCATCGGCGCGACCACAAGGGTGGGCTTAATTTCTTCACCCATGCGTGATCGATTTGGACTCGTCACAAGACTTTCATACTATCAACCGTTTGAAATGGAAACAATACTCGAGCGAGCTGCAAAAAAACTTGAGATTACACTTGTATCAGCTGCCAAAAAGGAACTGGCAAAAAGAAGCCGAGGAACGCCTCGTATAGGACTACGGCTTTTAAAGCGCGTCAGAGACGTCGCAGAGATTGAGGGAGAAGGCATCATCACCGAAGAAATACTTCACAAATCCCTCGCTCTGTTTGAAGTCGATAGTATGGGACTTGATAGCTCGGATCGACGTTTACTCACACTTCTTATCGACAAATATGACGGCGGGCCAGTAGGGATAGAAACGATTGCTGCAGCGCTCTCAGAAGACACGGGAACAGTTGAAGACGTCCTCGAACCATACATGATGCAGATAGGATTCTTAAAACGCACGCCTCGTGGAAGAATGGTCACCGCGGGAGCATTTACGCACCTTGGCAAAACCCCCTCCAAAAAACAGCAAGAAAACTTATTCTAACTTCTAACAATCAAATTACGTGTTTGACCAGTCCTGTTGATTTTCAAACAGGGCGTCATGAAATTCCCAGAACTTACCCTGATCGCGTGCGCACTCTATAGCTTCTGAAGCCTTTTGTGCGCGTGGATGAATACTTATAAGTGGGAAATGTTTTAATACCAATTGCACTTTGCCGTCATAATCCTTCATGAGTTGGGTGATGGTAGGATATACACGGGCACAAAATGGACATTGGAAATCAGTATACTCCACAAAAGTAATCTTGGCGTCTTTAGGACCCTTTGTTTGAGCGTTTCCTAAATCTACATTTTTGCGTTCAATTACCTTGTCTGCTGTACCATTTATCTCTTCATCAAACACCTTTTTAAACTCCTCGAAGGGTAAAGCACCTGAAATAAATCTGCCGTTTACAAAAAATGCAGGCGTCCCATTGACCCCAAGCGTCGCTCCCTGTTTTGCATCCGCATCAACGATTGACTTTTTTTCTCCATCATTCATACATTTGACAATCTTATTGCCGTCAGCTTTGGCAATTTTTGCCATCGCTTTCATCGCATCATCAAATGTCTTATATTTTGATTTCG
>CAYHQC010000045.1:0-7501 GCA_964358845.1 uncultured Gammaproteobacteria bacterium
AGCAGAAGCTATGGCTTAGATACCCCGATGGCTCTGCCTCGGGGTGTGTCATTTCCCAGATGCTGAAGTTGTGTTTCAGGCACCTGAAGAAACAAATATTCAATCTGAATATATAAAAACACTGCAAAAAGTAATGCAGCACTCCCTGTGACAACTAATGTTTCAATTAAATTGCCTTCTTTTTCTCCCGTTTTATCTGTTTCTGCACTTTTTATCAGAAATCTATCTTTAACCGTTGTAATTCCCCAGAACAATCCAAGAGTAAATAAGGATAAAGAAATAATTGCCTGCCTACTTAAGGAGAAAGATACATTTCCAAAGAGTTTGGCAAAAATAGGATCTGCCCGAGAAAAAAGTACGTACAACACAACCAAAACAGGAGTGGCGATAACCACACCCCGAAAAATGGCAAGGTAAACCATTTTGTTGCTTTGTGCATGCGTAGCAATGCTGTTATGAGTCAAAAACTGATAATTACTTATAATGCTTTCACCAAGGGCGGCAAATGGTACTATGAGAAAAGAAAAGATTCCCCAAGAATACTGCTTTTCTTTTTTGTAAAAATATGCTGCACAAACAGAGAGAAATAGGGCGAGTAGTAAATCTATAGCTTGAACGATCCAATTTGCCCTCCATCCTATAGCACCGGCAAAAAAGATAGAAAGTATTGAAAGCCCAACTGCAAGGAAAAGATTTCTGACATGCGTGGCGCGTACGAAATAAAGATAGACATGTAATGCGGCAAAAAGTACACCTAACCCTATGCCAATGAGTGTTGGATAAAATAGAAGATTATAGAGCCCTACAAACAAAAATGATCCGACAATGATTTTTTTCATTTATATACGGATAAGCATCCGTTACACAGTACGAATAGAAAGTCAAATTATCGTAAGAAAAATATTCTATATTTTTCCAAATATTCACTTAGTATGATAAAATCATCAAGTAGTTCTTGGTGAGAACTGCTTTCGTACTTTAGGGGAAAAACGTTTATTTCACTTCGCGGAAAGCCCCAACAGACACCAAAGATAAAATAATACAGTTCTGCCATTCATCAACACATGAACGAATTTGTAACATATAAAAATCATGAGGTCATAGTAAAAAATCCTTCAGCAGAATATTCTCCGAAGCCCAGAAGATTACGATCTTTTCCAGGCTCTGCATCATTTCATTTTGCAGTTAATAATTTTGGAGATGAATTTATATATGGAATTAACCATATTCGTTTACAATTTGAATCTATGGAACAATCACGAAATATTACTTTTTGGAGGTTTGCTGATGGTACGTGTGCCTTTAGTTATTTTACAGATCGAGATAATGATAAAACAAGACGCTTTGTCAAAGAACCATGGGAACTTCGATCAATTACGCGTGAACTTAAACTTCAAGTTGCATTCATATAATCAGCTGGCCCGTTACTTTGTTATTATTGTATTCATGGTGGGCAACAACACATTGACAATCGATATACTCAAACGCGGATCGCGACGTTCAATAGGGCTTCATATAATAGAAGATGGAAAATTGGAAGTGAGAGCTCCCTATCTTATGCCGAAGTTTTTCATCGATCGTTTCGTAGCGTCGAAGCGTGATTGGATTATTAAAACAAAGCAAACAATGCGGAACAGAAAACACGTCGCTAAAGTTGCGTATCATGAAGGGTCTGTATTTCGACTTGCAGGAGTTCCCTATACGCTCCATATTACAGAAGGCAACACAATTGTGATCCTCGGCTCACGAATATTTTTTCCAAAAAAGTTTTTACATCATGCAAAGCGCCATATGGAGCTCTGGATCCGATCGTTTACCAAAAAATATCTAACTACACGATTACACTTCTTTGCAAAGACAATGAATGTGTCCTATAAAAAAATATCCATCCGTGATACATCCAGTAGATGGGGCTCATGCAGCAGCACAGGAACTATTAGTTTTTCCTATCGACTTATTTTCGCCGAGCCACCCATCATCGATTATGTCGTCATTCATGAATTGGCACACACGGTGCACCATAATCATGCAAAAGTATTTTGGAATTTGGTTTCATTATATTATCCAGACTACAAAGCTGCCCGTGCATGGCTTCGCCACTCAGGGCAAACCTTAAAAATACTCATATGACCAGACAGGAAAAAGTATTAGAGATTATCAAAAGGCTTTACAAAACCAATCCGCACCCCAAAGTCGAACTTCACTATAAAACTCCGTTTGAATTATTAGTTGCCACGATCTTATCTGCCCAGTGCACCGACAAACTGGTAAACACAGTTACTCCTGGCTTATTTTTCAAATACCCCACCATTCAATCGTTTGCAGATGCAACTGTTGGAGACATCGACTCCATGATCACAAAAATAAATTTTCATCCCAGCAAAGCCAAAAATATCCATGCCTCTGCCGAAATGATTATAAAAAAGTACGGTGGCAAGGTGCCCCAGACCATGGAAGAACTCGATGCGCTTCCAGGCGTTGCGCGAAAAACCGCAAACGTGGTGTTAGCAAGTGCCTTTGGCATTGCATCGGGGATTGTGATTGATACACACGGTATTCGATTGTCCAACAAATTAGGCCTCACAACAAATAAAGATCCGGTAAAAATCGAACAGGATCTCATGAAACTTATACCGAAAGACAAATGGATAGACTTTGGAAACCTGTTGACGCTTCACGGCCGCTATGTATGCACGGCAAGGCCTCACACCTGTGACCATTGTCCATTGGGCGACCTCTGCCCAGAATTTTTTATGACGTAATATTTTCTGTGTGTGTAATCCTTTGTACTTCTTCGGTTATTTCATCCATCATAATGCCAATGACATCGATGCGCATGAGTTTGGGTAGCTCGGGATGAAGAATTACGTAATACTGCGCTGTTTGTATAAGTTCATGAAGTTTTCGAGGAGTAATCGCCTCCTCTGGCGTACCGAAACGAAGGTTTGTCCGGGTTTTCACTTCAATAAATACAAGGGTGTTCTCATGAAGCGCAATGATATCTAATTCACCATACCGCGCTTTGAAATTACGTTGGAGGATTTTGTAGCCATTTTTAAAGAGAAACACGCAGGCGATATCTTCACCTAATTTACCAAGTCTAATTTGTTGGGGTGACTTCTGCAATGCGAGTAGCCTCTTTTCCTATCTTATCACGCAAATAATAAAGTTTCGCTCTTCGTACAAAACCCAACTTTTTCACTTCTATCTTTTTAATCCATGGAGAAACGAGTGGAAAGATGCGTTCCATCCCGATGCCGCCAACTGCGATCCGCCGAACCATAAACATGACATTTTCAAACGATCCTTTAATAGCGATCACTATTCCTTCGTAAACTTGAATACGATCGCGCGTTTCTACTTTCACTTCTCTCTTTGTTTTCCCTGAGGATTTTTCTTTTTCGATGAGCTTGTAGTGAACGCGCACTGTGTCACCCACGTGAATATCTACGCGTACTTCTTTTTCACCATCTTTACTTACCCATGTTGCGACATTTGCCATATAGTATTAAAGAGAGGTCTTATTATACCAATTTCTCATAATCGAGACAAGCTCGAATGTACGCTAAAAATAACGGATGCGGTTTAAGCGGCAATGATCGATACTCAGGGTGATACTGTGTACCGAGAAAGAATGGATGAATTTCTTTAGGCAACTCAACAATTTCAGTCAAATTTTCAATCAGCGATCGACCTGAAATAATTAAACCCTTATCCTCTATGGCTTTTGCGTATGCATCATTAAATTCATACCGATGCCTATGCCGTTCTCCCACGACGCGTTTATTTATGTCATCATACCCAGAGTATTTTATATAACTATTATCAGCTATTGACCCTTCTTTGACCTTACATTCCCATCGACCCAGTCTCATTGTTCCGCCGTAGGCTCGACGTAACTTATTCTCTTCCTGAAGTTTGTTCATATAAATTATAGGATTAGGCGTTGTTTCATCACACTCGACGCTATTAGCATCTTTGAGACCCAACACATTTCTTGCGTATTCAACAACAGCCAATTGCATACCATAACAAAGTCCCAAATACGGAATTTTATGTTCACGAGCAAATTGAATAGCTTTAAGCATTCCCTCTACCCCTCGAGCTCCCCAACCAATAGGCACAATAACTCCCATAACTCCGTCTAATAATTTCTCTGTGGCTTCTCCCTTTTCTATGCGTTCCGCATTAATCCATTTTGTTTTTATCTGGACACCATTCGCCCATCCTGCATGATCGAGAGCATCCATGAGTGCCGCATACGAATCGCGCAGTTGATAATCTCCAGTCGCAAAATACTTACCGACTATGGCGACTTCAATAGTTTTTTTCTTACTCGTTCTCACACGAGAAAGAAACGCCTTCCACTCAGTCAAATCTGCAGATTTATCTTCAAGTCCTAAAAGCTCAAGTATTTGATGTGGAAACTTTTGATCTTCAAATGTCACTGGTACTGCATACGGGGTGTCTTCATCGGGATTATTAATCACATTTTCAGGAGATACGTTACAAAACATCGCCAAACGCTCACGCCTTCTAGCATCAATTGTTTTTTCCCCGCGACAAACGATAAAGTCCGGCTGAATACCCATAGAAAGTAAAAATTTAACCGATAACTGCGTTGGCTTAGTTTTTGGTTCTCCAAGATGGCTTGGTGTAGGCAAGTAACTCACGTGGACATGCGCCACTGTCGCTTTTTTCACCGTTTTAAGTATTCGTGACGCTTCATAGTACAACATGTTCTGATACTCGCCAGCTGTTCCGCCTAGTTCCACCACAACCACGTCAGCGTTATCTTTTTTGGCTGCTTCACTGATGCGAAGAAGTATTTCATCGGTAATATGGGGAATCGCTTCAACATCTTCGCCTTTGTATTCAAAATTCCGTTCACGATTAATCACTGCTGAATACACCTGTCCCATGGTAATAAAATTATGCCGATGCACATTTTTGCCTAAAAACTTTTCATACGTCCCCATATCCATATCAGCTTCAGTGCCATCATCACAAAGATACGGGTCACCGTGTTCGATTGGGTTTATGAGTCCAGAATCCATGTTGAGATAATTCTCACACTTCACAGAAGAAACTTTATACCCGCGTTTTTCAAGAAGAAAGCCGATAGAGGCAGCGGTAACACCTTTCCCTAGTCCAGACAAAACTCCACCAGAAACAAAAATGTACTTCGGCATGGTTTAAGATACCAAATATTTAAAGACTCGTCAACCCATTCGACGAACTCAGGGTTAACCTTTTTTCTTGTGGCGAGTTTTCGTCAAAGATTTAAAATTCTTTTGAAAAAGTGAGAGAAATATGTCCCCTTTTGTCACCATTCCTATCACCACATCTTTTTCATTTAGGACTGGCAGTTGATTGACGCGTCTAAGTATCATACGGGACAGAGCACGCATCACAAGTGTCGTATCGCGGGTGAATATAACCTTCTTTTGCATGATGTCTGAGGCTTTCACTCCGCCCAACTCTTTCATCCGATCTTCCATCGCTTCCAAATTCTCTGGTGTCTCTATCTCTTCAAACACTTCTTGATATTTAGGATACAGAGCTCTCAAAAGATCATCGCGTGTTACAAGCCCTACGAGCTTTTCTTTTTTATCCACAACTGGTACCGCGTTGGTATGACTTTTAAATATCGTAAGCCAAATCGATTTATAGGGGGTAGAGGCGGTTACACTTTTGACCTTTGCGGTCATGACATCTTTTATCACCATAGATTATCGAAAGTATAGTCAGAACATCACGAAGTGTCAATCGTTATGATGTAAACGGTCGAGACGGATATACTGACCCATGTCTTTTACGTGATACTTTAAGATCGAGAATTGATCTTCTTAAAATTGAAAGCGCTGCTTGCCTCTGATCGCCGGCAGTCTTATTGGCTATAAGCTGAGACGCAGAATCCATGGCTTTTTGAATCTCTTTTTCATTGACCTCATCAGCGTGTACGGCTCGTGAAACCAACACGGTAACGACGTCGTTGTGGACCTCCATAAATCCGCCACCAATTGCCAAAAAAAACTCTTTGGTTCCAACGGTTATTTTTACTTCACCCTCAGTGAGTGCTGTAAAAAGTTCTTCATGATGAGTGAGTACTCCAATCGTTCCGTTTGAAGTAGGAACGGATAATGCATTGACCATTTCGCTAAAGGCCTTGCGTTGCGGTGTAATGATATCGAGTTGAAATGTATTCATAGCTTTCAGCTATCTGATGACTGATGACCCTGCCCGCCATCGCTGCGCTCAGGCGCTTGCAGGCGGGTGACGACTGACGACTATTTTTTCACCTCATCTATCGAGCCCACCATATAGAATGATTGTTCTGGCTTATCGTCGTGCTTCCCATCAAGTATTTCTTTAAATCCCCGCACCGTATCTTCGACAGACACGTATTTCCCTGCCCTTGCGGTAAACGCTTCTGCAACGAACATGGGTTGTGTAAGAAATCGTTGAATTTTACGCGCTCTGGACACCGCAAGTTTGTCGTCTTCAGACAACTCTTCCATGCCTAGAATTGCAATGATATCCTGCAAATCTTTATAGCGTTGCAGAGCCCGTTGTACACCTTTTGCGACGTTATAGTGATCCTCACCCAAAACAAGTGGGTCTAATATGCGAGAGCTCGCGGTCAATGCATCAACTGCAGGATAAAGCCCCAGCTCTGCAATTGAGCGCTCAAGAGAGATAGTCGCATCCAAATGCGCAAATGTGACGACGGGGGCCGGATCCGTATAATCATCGGCCGGTACATACACCGCTTGAACCGACGTAATAGATCCTTTCTTGGTTGATGTGATGCGCTCTTGGAGAGCTCCCATTTCGTCAGCCAACGTGGGCTGGTATCCGACAGCTGAAGGTATACGACCTAAAAGCGCAGACACTTCAGAACCCGCTTGTGCAAAACGAAAAATATTATCAATGAATAATAATACATCCTGTCCTTCTTCATCCCTAAAATATTCAGCCATCGTAAGTCCCGTAAGGGCTAC
This sequence comes from uncultured Gammaproteobacteria bacterium, assembly GCA_964358845.1. GTDB lineage: Bacteria > Patescibacteriota > Microgenomatia > UBA10105 > UBA927 > UBA927. Next base: position 7,005 of record CAYHQC010000045.1, read on the forward strand.
ACGTAAACGGCTCCCCGGTGGTTCATTCATTTGGCCAAAAACTAACGCTGTTTTCTGTGCCACTCCTGATTCCTGCATCTCCCGCCACAGATCATTGCCTTCTCGCGAACGCTCTCCGACACCTGCAAAGACTGATACACCGCCGTGTACCTCAGCGACGTTATGAATAAGTTCTTGAATAAGCACGGTCTTGCCTAAACCCGCTCCGCCAAATATGCCCACTTTCCCACCTTTGACAAACGGCGCGACAAGATCGATAACTTTAATACCCGTCTCAAGTATTTCTCTTTTGGTACTTTGCTGCGAAAGAGGCGGGGCGTGCCGATGTATAGGATGCAATTTCGTCTGTCCCAACGGCTTTCCTTCATCAATCACCTCTCCTACGACATTAAAAATACGACCAAGCGTCTTTTTTCCCACTGGTACGGCTATTGGGCCGCCAGTCGCAGTTACTTTTTGACCCCGTTTCAATCCATCTGTAGGACCCAATGCGACAG
>CAYHQC010000046.1:0-7444 GCA_964358845.1 uncultured Gammaproteobacteria bacterium
ACGTTATGAATAAACCAATATTTTTTTTAGCCGCTCTATTTCCCAAAGTGTTTCCATGCCTGCTGAAATCCTCAAGAACGGCTTTTCGTACTGTGTGTGCATGGCGACTGCATACACCCGCGTCGTTTGTAATCCGAAACTCGTACCATTTACCAACGGAATATTGTTTCGTCTGGCTTGTCGCATAACACGCGAAACGCACTGTGTGTACTTTCCTTTCTCAGCACCAACCGGCGTGAATATGCTATATGGTCCATTTTCATGTTTGGCTTGTATACTCTCACCAATTCGCATGTTGTTTCGAATTATACGTCTCATATACAGAGAAATCATTTTTTTATTTGGCGTCGGCAGTGTCGCGATTGTGGCATCAGGGCAATTCGTCCCTGCATGATCTCTATAATCATATAGTCTCATTGATCTAAACCCTGTTCCCCACACCACACCTGCCGTCACACGATCTAATCCAAATTGCATTAATTTATTCAAGCTCTCGATGCCAATAATCGATACATTTTTTGGCATGATAAAAGATGAAATAAGAAGCTTTAGGGATGTACGCGCTGATATATCTACGACAAGATGTACATGTTGTCTGCTAATATTTTTTATACAATCAATGACCGACTGAACATTTATGACAGTCATTTCTGGTTCATTGCCTATCAAGTCGATAAAAATAGCCGACGGCACATGAAGCCTTATACTTTCTGACAATTCAGACATGCTTGATACGTCTATCTCTTTTATCCTGTCCCCAAATATTTTTCGTACGAGCTGTTTAGTCTCAAAATAACATGATTTTCCAAGCAACACCGTGCTCTCTTTTTTTGTTTCTCCTAAAATAAAAAGCGCTGCGGTAGTCACTGCCGCCATACCGCTTGAAGTAGCATACGCAAAAACAGGAATGGTTCTACGAATAGGAATTAATTGTTTTCGATATATTTGCTCAAATGCATTTCCTAAGACATGTTGATCTCTGGTGTAATCATTTATCGTCGCTTTAATTTTCCCTTTCAGCGTACCGACATTATCTACAATCACTTGCTCTGATGCTGGTGATTGCCAGTGAGTCATGACTACTGCCGCTCCCACTAATCCGGCTAGTTCATGAAGACGTGAAAATATCGAACGTTTTTTTTCTATACATGAACAAAGAGATTGTTCATCCGTTATCTTTTTTACCTCGTTACCCAATGCCAGATTCTCATCTTTTAACTGTCGCAAATCATCTCGCAACAAGACAACTATCGTAGAACTTTGCGCGGTCTTCAATTTATTTTGATAATCACGTATAAGAAAATCAAAGATTTGGCAATCTTGCAGAAGGTCTACTAAAGATTCATAAATAAGATCATTTTTTCTCATAAGACAAAAGGAGTATAGCACTAAGGATTAGAGTTGGTACAATACGCTTATGAAACGAGTAGGATTTATTACCAATTCACAATTTCCACACCTAACAGATTCCGACTCACTCGTGATAGAGCTACTTAAAAAACGAGAAATCGAAGTGGAATCGATTATTTGGTCTTCTCCTCCTCCAACACTCAACCAATTCGATGCAATAATCATGCGATCTGCTTGGGATTATCATACACAATACGAAAAATTTACCTCATTTTTTCACACGCTAAAAAATTCTGGCGTCCCTATCTATAATCCAATCGATACGATGCTCTGGAATAGCAATAAAAGCTATTTACTTAATCTTGCATCACAAGGCGTACCAATCGTGCCTACAATAAAAATACACTCAATCAATGAAGCTGATTGGCAAAAGATAACACAGTGGCCAGAGATTATTATCAAACCCGCCGTCGGTGCATCAGCGTTTGGCATTACGAAACTATCATCAAATAATAAAAATGAGGTTCATAAAACAATCGCTACACTATTGAAAACTGGAGATGTAATAATTCAGCCATTTATGAAAGAGATATATGATGGTGAAATTTCATTTATATTTTTTAACAAACAATTCAGTCATGCGGTACTCAAAAAACCCACATTGCAAGATTTTCGAACACAACCAGAGTTCGGAGGAACTGAAAAGCGAACTTTTCCATCTGATCAAATGATTGGGTCTGCGTCAAACATCTTACAAAAAATAAAAAGCCCACTTCTTTATACTCGTCTTGATGCGATCGTAGTTAATAATAATCTACAGCTTATGGAGCTGGAACTTATCGAACCACATTTATTTTTGGACATTGCTCCTGAGGCTGCTTCAACATTTGCCGATGCAATCGCACGCGCTATCTAGCCGCGTGATAATAATCGTCCAAGAAACAACACAAACAGCGATCCACAGACGGCCACTACAAAAGACATCACATTAAATCCAGTAACGCCAACGCCAAAAAATCTTTCCCCCAAATAGCCACCCACAACCGCTCCAATCACTCCTAGAATGATAGACCCTACAATCCCATCTTGAGAATTAGGTCCAATAAAATTTGCAACACTTCCCGTAATGAGACCAAAAATAATCCAATACAATATACTCATAGTTCTCCTTTCTTACTCCGATTGTTGAATATTTACGTCAATTTTACTGGGAATATTTATTTGCGGCGCTCCAACTTGCATCTGTCTGATTGCGGGAAGTCCAAACACAATAAATAGATATGCCACAACAATCAAAACGATAAGCCCAATAATCATTCCCATCCCTCCATTTGCATCGCTTGACGGTGCTGGTGTATTTACTATAGTTGTCATGTTTCCATTCACCTCCTTCATTATTGATTATCAACCGTTCGTTCTACTTCTTCTACGTTCGTCGGCTTCATAAGCTGAAACAATTCAACAATTCCATACGCAATAATCGCATACACTGCCATGGCTATGAGAGTCGACCATTCAAGTATTGACCCTGAGCTCACTGAGGTATTGAGTATTCCGACGAAAGGATTTGAAAAAAAACCACTAAAAGCATAGATAAAAGCGGTAAATCCGCTGGAAACGTTTGCTCCCAAGAGCTTTAGTACTATCCGAAACCCGAGGAGTATTTCTATAAGACTAAGAAAATACCATATGAATTGATAACTCCGAAATATTGCTTTCTTGGTTTCGTATGTTTTTTGTGGAGATTCTGTCACTACCTCCGGTGAAACGACTCTTGTTTGCCGAACCACACGTTGTGATGTTGGGGGTTGAAACCGTCGTTACTTCTTGTATTTGAGCTTCTTGTTGATGTGTAATATTAATTCACTTCCTTTATACCTTCAATTTTTTTAATAACCGTTACTTTCGGTAAATACTTTATTAATGACTTTTCTACAAGATGAGTGAGTGTTATTCCCTCAACGACTGCTTGTGCTCTGGCGTGTATGGTAAGAGAAGGATTCAAAAAAAGTGTCACGCGTTGAGTTGAAGTAGTTGCCATACTTCATATGCTACATCTAGTTGTAGTACTTGTCAATATATCAAAATCACGCCGTAATCGCGCAATATATCGCGCAAATCTAAGTATTAGCAAGCTGATAATACGTAGATGGCCCGGAACTAATTTTTTCAAGAATAAGATACGATTCGAGTTTGCCCAACTTAGACTGAGCAGTACGCTTAGGAACATCTAAAATATCTACGACGTCCCCACTCGTGATCTTACCCATGGTAAGCACAAAATCAATTATTTTTAATTCGTCGACATTAAGATGGCGTGAAGCAATATCTCCTTTTCCTACCTGCAAACTTAAGATTTGTTCCTTGAGTTTAAGTGCGGACTCCCAAAATCCACGAACAAAATATGTTAGCCATACAGTCAAATCGGCAGATTGTCTTTCTATATATGTGTTACCCGTTTGCAACGCTTTGTAATACTTAATTCTATCGGCATTGTAATACTCATCAAGTGCCAATGATTTACGAAAATTCCAACCAGATTGATAGAGATGAAGAAGAGTAAGCAGCCTCGCTGTGCGCCCATTTCCGTCGGCAAATGGATGAATTGTGACGAATTGATAGTGCAATAACCCAGCTCGTATTACAGGATGAATATCCTGCTTATCAATTAACCAATCGCACAAATCCGTGACTAATTCTTTGAGCTGATTTGATTTTGGGGCTGTATAAACAATTTGTTTTTGATTAGCAATATATATCGGGCCAGAACGAAACGCTCCAACTTTTGACGTATCTACTAAACCATCTATCACAACTTTATGAAGCGTTAAAATATTGTTGAGTGTAATTTGAGTCTGGATAGAACAATTATCGACTTCATGAAGCGCACGGAAATAATTTTGTACTTCTCTAATTTCTTTTTTTTCGGCAATTATATTATTGCCATCCAAAAGTTTTTTTACCTGATATTCTTCTAGAGAATTGCCTTCTATTGAAGTAGACGAATAGGCAAGTTTAATGTTTATCGTGCGTCGAAGAGCAAACTCACGAGCGGGTAATAGTTTCGCATGATCTACCAAAGATTTAATCTCGGCTATGTCAGAAAGATACCGTAAAATTTCATCAGTAATTTGATACGTTGGGGTAAACATGAATCTATTATATCACGCCATAATCGCGCAATATATCGCGCAACCTTAACTCTCTTTGGGTAATGGTATTTTTCCCTCCTTCGCTAAAGCTACGGAAGGGCACAGCCACTTTTATTTTTTGTGCTGTACTGCATTTATTAACCCACATTTCTTATATTTGAGTCCTGAACCACAAGGACACGGGTCATTGCGGCCCAACTTATTTACCACAACGACAGGAGTTTTAACAGAGATCTCAGTGTTTGTTTGCATGCGCTTCGCGGCTTTTGAAATGACTGTTTCTGTTGGCAAAACAGAAGTTTTTATACTTTGATTGGATTGATTTGGTGATAATTCGACGTGAACTTTAAATATACGTTGTACGATTTCAGAATCAATGCCGCCCATCAACCTCTCAAACATAGAGAACGCTTCATTTTTGTATTCAACAAGCGGGTCGCGTTGCCCGTACCCACGAAGCCCAATCCCCTCCCGCAGGTCATCGATAGCATCCAGATGATCCATCCAAAGATTATCAATAACGGATAAACTTACCCACCTTTCAAGTTGCCTCATAACCTCTGGCGTCACTGCAGCTTCACGCTTATCGTACACATCCGCTACTACTTTGCTAAAAAAATCAACGATATCATTTGCCGTATGCAGTTGCTGCAGCTGTACTAATAACTGAGCTTGTGAAGCTGGCTCGAACGGGATAATACCACAAAACTCTGATACTATTTTCTCGCGTTCTATATGACTCTCATCACTTGAGTAAATCGCAACCACGTTAGAAACTTCCGCTTCAACCTTTTTCACAATAGTTTCTTTTTGATTTTCGCCCTCTAATATTTTCCTTCGACGCCTATACACAATTTCACGCTGTTTATTCAAGACATCATCGTATTCCACTAAATGTTTTCGATTATCAAAATGAAATCCTTCTACTTTAATTTGTGCTTGCTCAAGTGCTCGAGACACCATCGGATGCTCTAGCGGCACATCCTCTGGGAGATTAAAAATAGTCATAAGTTTAGACACTTGATCTCCGCCAAAAAGCCTCATGATGTCATCTTCAAGCGACACATAAAACCGACTGGATCCCGGATCTGCTTGACGACCTGATCGGCCGCGCAATTGATTATCAATGCGTCGACTCTCATGTCGGTCAGTGCCTAACACATACAAACCACCTAAAGACACTACTTCGTCATGTCTTTTTTGCCAATCCTTGAGATCTTTTTCATACAAATCTTCACCTGCCTGCGCAGGCGGATACTCCCACTTTTCTTTTTTTGCCCCACCTAAGATTATGTCAACCCCTCGACCTGCCATATTGGTAGCGACTGTGATAGCGCCGCGTTTCCCGGCATCAGATATGATCATGGCCTCCCGAAGATGATTTTTGGCGTTCAATACTTGATGTGGTATTCCCTTTTTGTTCAATAAATCACTTATTATTTCGTTTTTATCTATCGATGTGGTACCAACCAACACCGGTTGTCCTTTTTTATAATGCTCTCCGATGTCGTTTGCGACTGCTTCATATTTGGCTCGTGTCGTTTTATAGACCATATCGGTATAATCTTCACGGATCATGTCTTTATTTGTCGGGATGACGATGACATCGAGATTATAAATTTTCTTAAACTCTTCAGCTTCTGTCGCGGCAGTGCCTGTCATACCGGAGAGCTTTTCATACATACGAAAGTAATTCTGTAAAGAAACCGTCGCAAGTGTTTTGCTTTCTTGCTGGATGGATACGCCTTCTTTGGCCTCTATAGCTTGGTGAATACCCTCACTAAAACGTCTACCGTTTAACAACCTTCCGGTAAATTCATCAACGATTATCACTTGTCCGTCTTTGACGATGTAGTCTTTTTCTCGTTGAAATAATGCACGCGCTTTGAGTGCCGCTTCTATGTGATGAACCGTTTCAAAGCTTGACTCATAGATATTGCCAACACCCAATATCTTCTCAACCTTGGCAATCCCCGCCTCAGTCAAATGCGCTGTGCGAAGCTTTTCGTCAATAAGAAAATCAACTTCCTTTTCAATTTTATCGACAATTTTTGCATAGTCATAATATTTACTCGTCGCTTCCTCTGCAGGTGCTGAGATTATGTGCGGCGTGCGTGCCTCGTCGATTAAAATTGAGTCTACTTCATCTATGACCGCAAAATGGTACTCACGCTGAGACAATTGCGACATGTCAGATGCCATATTGTCGCGAAGATAATCAAATCCAAATTCTGAATTAATGCCGTACGTAATATCTGCTAAATACGCTTCTTTTCGTGTCACCGGCTTTAAATGCTTAAGTCTCCAATCAGTCGCCGCCGGATCATCAAACAAAGGATCGTAAAGAAATGATTGCTCGCTTATTATAGCTGACACAGATACACCAAGAAGTTCATACACTGTAGCCATCCAGCCCGCATCACGGCGCGCTAGATAATCGTTCACTGTAACTAAATGGACGCCTCTGCCAGTTAATGCATTTAGATATAACGCAGGAGTCGCTGACAACGTCTTGCCTTCTCCTGTTTTCTGCTCGGCAACTTTTCCTTGATGAAGAGCAACTGCTGCCATAAGCTGTACGTCATAATGGCGTTCACCGATGATGCGTCTGGCTGCTTCTCGAACAAGCGCGTATGCTTCCGGCAAAATATCGTCAAGCGTCTCACCATTCCCTAGCCGTACTCGAAATTCAGCGGTCTTTTTTTTGAAATCAATCTCTTTGAATTTACGCGCGGCATCTTCTCGGGCATTAATAGAATCGACAATGCTCTGAAGCTTTGTAATCTCTTTGGCATTTGTATCAAGAAGCTTCGTGATGAACTTAAACATCTCTTAATTTTAACATACTAAGGGCTCGTTCGTTAATAACTTCTTAGGTATTAACGAATACGACCCTTTGTGCAGCATCGATACATTCAAGTTATTATCGAATGCGGCCTAAG